>JBFFFX010000242.1:0-4685 GCA_041557775.1 Acidimicrobiia bacterium
CTCGATAGCCGACCCGTTCGATGAGGTGCTCGCCTACCGCTACGGCCACGGCTCGCATCGCCTCCCGGTGGCGTCGCGGCGGATCCCAGTAGTTCGCCATTCCCGCATAGAACAGGCCGGTCCCGTCGGTCCGCCGCAGGATGATCATCTCGAGCGGCCGGAGGACGGCGATGCCGTTCGACGTGATCCATCCGTGAATCGAACACGGGATCCCGTCGAGGAAGGGCATGACCCGCACCCGGTCGGCGTGCGCCGCGAACCATGCGGTCATCGCCGTGACGTCCTCCGCAGTGCGCACCCACTTCACATAGTTGGCGCCGCCGTGCCACCCCTCCCTGTTGTCGGCAACCCACACCGTTCCCATCGGTCCGGCGAGCCGTTCCGCCGCCGCGGCTGCGCCGGCCACGGGGACGACCTCGGAAGGTGCCCTTGCGACGCCTGCCGCGTCCCAGATGCCGTCCACGATCATCTTGTCCTCGAGCGCCGCCTGCGCGGGTGGTCTGGCCCCGTAGACGCGACGCCCGGCGAGCTCGGAGATGCCCGAGAAGGGGTTGGCGAGGACGAGCGCATCGCCTTCTGGATCGAAGCGATCGATGGCGGCGACGAGCGCGTCGCTCGGGTCGCGGAGGGCCGCCTCGAAGCCGCGGATACCGTCCATCGCCGTCGGTCCGCTCCCGGCGATGCGACCCGTGTAGAAGACATCCGTCCCCGGCAGCGCACCGACGCCTTCGACGGCGGCGACGACCAGGACACCGGCGGCGCCTTCCTCCTGCAGGTAGGTGACGAGGTCGCGGGCAGCGGCGGCCGCATCGACGGTAGCGATCCACTTGCGACCGCGGTTGATGGCGGCGATCTGCGCGGTCAGCGTCGCGGCGTCCATTCATCGACGGTAGCGCCGAATCAAGCGGAGCACAGCCCTGATAGCGTGGTCTGGCCCATGGAGATCCACGAGAACATCGTCGACGCGATCGGCAACACCCCGTTGGTGCGGCTCGGCCGGATCCACCCGCCCGGCAACCTCGTCGCCAAGGTCGAGTACACGAATCCCGGCGGCTCGGTGAAGGACCGCATCGGGCTGCCCATGATCGAGCGCGCCGAGCGCAACGGCTGGCTGCAACCGGGGGGCACGATCGTCGAGCCGACCAGCGGCAACACCGGTGTCGGCCTCGCCATGGCGGCAGCACTCAAGGGCTACAAGATGATCGCCGTGATGGCCGACAAGCAGTCCAAGGAGAAGCAAGACCTGCTGAAGGCGTACGGCGTGGAGGTCGTGGTGTGCCCGACGGACGTCGCCCCCGACGATCCGCGGTCCTACTACTCGGTTGCCGACCGGCTGACTCGTGAGATTCCGGGAGCGTACCGGCCGGACCAGTACTCGAACCCGGCCAACCCGCAGGCGCAGTACGAGACCACCGGGCCTGAGATCTGGCGGCAGACTGACGGTGAGGTGGGCATCTACGTCGCCGGCGTGGGCACCGGCGGCACGATCACCGGTGCCGGACGGTATCTCAAGGACCAGAACCCCGAGGTGATGGTCGTCGGCGTCGATCCGGAGGGATCGATCTACACCGCGGCCACCGAGGACGACGTCACGACCTACCTCATCGAGGGTGTCGGGGAGGACTTCTGGCCGGAGACCTTCGACCCGTCCGTGGTCGACCGGTACGAGATGGTCGACGATCGCGAGGCGTTCCTGATGACCCGGCGGCTGGCCCGTGAGGAAGGTCTGCTCGTCGGCGGCTCGTGCGGCATGGCCGTGGTCGGTGCGCTGCGAGTGGCGGTGGAGTTCCCGGACCGGCTCACGGTGGTGATCCTCCCCGACTCGGGCCGCAACTACCTGTCGAAGATCTTCAGCGACGAGTGGATGCGCGAGCAGGGCTTCCTGGAGTAGCTCCCGCAGCGAGCGCCGCCGGCCCCAGACCGATCGCCTACTCAGGTGACGAACGAGCGTCTTCGCAACCACGCACAGCGGCATCTTCGGCCGTCCAGGCACGCGGGTTTGCGGCCGGGTGGCGGGTGCGGCTTGCATGACCTGGTGACGGACGTCGCCTCCATCGGATCCGAGGTCGGCGAGTCTCGCAAGGGCAGAAGGACGCAAGCGGGGCTGCTGGCGATCGCGATCGCCGTCGGCGGGCTACTCGCCGCGCTGGCGCCGGCAGATTGGCCCGACGGCGAGGCGACGGTCACTCTCTCCTACCTCGGTGAGCAGGTCGTTGCTGCCCCGGTCGTCGTCGGCGACAAGGAGCCGGTCACCCTCGACGCTGCCGCAGCGTCGCTCGGCTTCCAGCTCGACCTCCCGTCCGGCGTCTCCGATCGGGATCCGATCGCGGCCACGATCGCGGTCCGCAACGAAGCGGGGGAGCCGGTCCGCCCCGACCTGGCCGCCGTCGAGCTGCGGGTCACGCTCGCCGACGGCCGCAGCGAGCTGATCCCGGCGACGCGATGGGACGAGGCCGAGGGACGTCTCGAAGCGGCTCGTCGCCCAACGGAGGGGGCAGCAGTGGTGCTCGGGCTCCTCGGTGCCGTCGTCGTGCTGTGGGTGACGGAGGCGTTCCCGCTGTTCGTCACGTCACTGCTGATTCCCTTCGTGCTCGTGGTCGCGGGGATCGCCCCGGCGGGCGACGCCACGTCACCGTTCTTCAACCCGATCATCGTCCTGTTCTTCGCCGGCTTCCTGATGGCCGAGGCGATGCAGCGAACGAGGCTCGACCACTACGTATCGGTGGCCATCACCGCCCGCGCCGGGGGCAATCCCGCCACGCTCTTCGGCACCATGCTGGCGTTGACCGCGTTCCTGTCGATGTGGATGTCGAACACGGCGGCAACTGCGGTGCTCATCCCGATCGCGCTCGCAGTGACCGAGCCCCTCGGTGAGAAGGGCTACCAGCGGGCCGTGATCCTCGGTATCGCGTACGCGGCGACGCTCGGCGGAGTCGGCAGCGCCATCGGCACTCCTGCGAACCAGTTGGCGATCGAGCTGCTCGACGAGTTTGGCGGCCGCTCGATCTCGTTCGTGGGTTGGTTCGGCTACGGGCTGCCGATGGTGGTGCTGTTCCTGCCGGTCATCGGCCTGTTCCTCTGGTGGCGCAGCCGCATTCGCGTCGACACGAGGGCGTTCGTGGCGGCTCGGGAGATCGCCGAGGAAGAGCGCCGCTCCCTGGGCCGCTTCGATCGCGACCAGCTGACCGTGCTCGCCGTGTTCGCCCTGGTCGCCGGCGGCTGGCTCACGCAGACGTTCCATGGCGTGCACGCCGGCATCGTGGCGCTGGGTGGAGCCGTGCTGCTGTTCATGCTCGGCAAGCTGCGCACGGAGGATCTCGGCACCATCTCATGGCCGGCGCTGATCACGTTCGGCGGGGGGCTGACGCTCGGGCTGTTCCTCGTTCGCACCGGGACGTCCGACTACGTGGCCACGCGGCTCACCGGGCTCGCCGGTGTCGCCACGCTGGCGGCGATCCTCGCCGTCGCGCTGGTCACCCTGCTGCTCACGACCGTCGCCTCCAACACCGCATCGGCGGCGATCCTGATTCCGCTGGCTATCCCGCTGGCGGGTGTGCTCGGGATCGAGCCGACGACATTGGTGGTCGTCGTCGCCATCGCATCGTCGGTCGACTTCGCTCTCGTCATCGGTACGCCGCCGACGATGATCGCCTACTCGACACGGCTGTTCACTGCCGGACAGATCTTCCGCACCGGGATCCTCCTCGACCTGGCAGGGATCGCCGTCCTCGTCTTCGCCGTGACCCGGGTCTGGGAGTTCCTCGGACTGGCGTGAGGCTGGGCCTCCGGTGGAGTTGGGGGAGCGGTGGTGGGGGTTTGGATAGTCCCCCAGCGGAGCTGGGGGAAGGTACCGCAGCTGGAGCGGAGCGGAGGCTGGGGTAGGGGGTGGTGGTTTGGATAGTCCCCCAGCGGAGCTGGGGGAAGGTACCGCAGCTGGAGCGGAGTGGAGGCTGGGGTAGGGGGTGGTGACTGTTGACTCTTTACCCTCTACCCCCGGCTGCGCCGGCGGTACTTTCCCCCGCAAGCGGGGGACTATTCCTCCCCGCACGCGGGGGACTGTTTCTCGCCGCGAGCGGGGGACTGTTGCGCGGTTCAGAGCAGGGGGATGCCGGCGCGGTGGCCCATTTCGATCATGGCGGCGACCAGGTCGGGATGGCCGGCGGCGACGACCGGGCCCGGCCAGCCTTCGGCCGTCTCCACCACCTCGACGGCCCCTCCGGCAGCCTCGACGATCACCCGGCCGGCCGCGTAGTCCCAGACAGGCAGACCCATCTCGAAGAAGCCGTGGAGCCGCCCGGCGGCGACGGCGCACAGGTCCAGTGAGGGGCTTCCGCTGCGGCGCATGTCCCCGATCTCCGGCAGCACACGGGCGAGCACCTCGGCCTGAACCTCCCGATAGGTGGGAATGGGTGCGAAGCCGGTGGCGAGGATCGCTTGGTCGAGGGGTACGGCCGTCTTGACCGAGAGCGCGTGGTCGTTCATCTGAGCAGGCTGCTCCAACGAGCCGAGGTAGCGCTGATGGCGGGCGGTGTCGTGGACGACGCCGATGGTCGGCCGACCGTCGACGGAGACCCCGATGGAGACGGAGTGGGCCGGATAGCCGATGTAGTAGTTGCGGGTGCCGTCGAGAGGATCGATGAACCAGTCGACGCCGCTGGTTCCTCGGACCTCGACGCGATGCTGTC
>JBFFFX010000243.1:0-4670 GCA_041557775.1 Acidimicrobiia bacterium
GCTTGCTGGGCGTCGCCACCGCCGGCCGATCGGTCGTCGTCTGAGATGCGGGGGCGAAGGCGCATCACCGGGCGCGGGCCGGAAAGCCGGGCGTCCGGCGCGCTTTGAGACGGATCGTGAGCTACACGCCGATCCCGACCTTCGACATCGCGGGACTCGCCGTGTCGCTCCATGAACCAGGTGGTGGTCGTCCCCCGGTGCGGTGGCCTCCAGGCTCGGCCGCTGGAGCTCCCCCGTCGTGGTCGGCGATGGTGTCGCCGGAGCAGTGTCGAGCGGGGCGGTGTCGAGTGGAGCGCCGGTTGTGGTGCTTGCGGCGATGGGTCCGTCTCAGCATCCACCGAGATCGAACGCAGCGACAAGCAGACCGGCGAGCCGGAGAGGCGGTCGGCCGCAAAGCCGGAGCATCGGCCCTCCGTCCCTCCAGCGCCGGAAGCTCAGAGTCCTGGTGCTACGAGGCGGGGACCTCCGTCGCGCACGGAGATGCCCGGGTCCTTGCCCCTCGAGCGCGAGAGATCCCACGATCCGAACGCCTGCCCGCGTAGCCTGTCGCGAGTCCATGGCGACGACCGAACCGGCCGGCGCGCGCCGCGAATGGAGAGGAGTGACGTGACCGATCACGTGAAGTTGCCCGTCGAGTTGAACATTCGGGGGGTCGGTGGAGCGACGGCGACGGAGATCCTCGGCGTTGCCGACGAGCGGCAGGTGAAGCCGGTGCTCGTGGACGAACAGGCCGGCTTCTATCGCCTCGTCGACGACCCGCACACGGACCGGATCAAGGAGGCCTACGAGTGGGGCCGGCTCACTTCGGGCGGCGCCACGCACTCGATCTGGTGGATCCTGCTGCCCTTCACGCTGCTCAACGTCGCCGGCTGGATGTTCCGGCCTCTGCGCACCTTGTCATCGACGGAGAGCGGCAACGGTGATCCGCCTCCGCCCGGGGCGCCGGAGCCAACGCGGTCGTTGCTGTGGTGGGGCCGCCTCCTCGTGGTGTTCGGCGGCCTCGCCCTCACCGCGCTTTACGTGCTGTGGCTGGCGGTCATCTTCCTCGAGATGATCGCCGTCGATTGCTATGCGCTCGGTTCGTGTGCCGAACCGTGGTATCTGGCGCCGCTCGGGTGGTTCAACGGCGATCTCGGCTGGCGGCTCGCCCTCGGCACGTTCCTGACCGCTTTCTGCATGTTCATGCTGCTCCGGTTCATCCTGGCGACGCAGCGCAAGCTCGAGGGCTGGGAGCACGACGACGTCTACCGCTTTGTGAGCCAGCAGGACGTCAGCCGGCTCCGCCGCAACACCGACCTCGACGACATGCGTTTCTGGTACAAGTGGGAGGAGCACCGCCGGCTGCTGCGGTGGCACGTCGGCGCCATCTCGGCCGTGTTGGGCTCGCTCCTCGGCTACGCCTTCGGCCGGTTCTCCGACCAGGAGCTCGTCACCGAGCCGGCGACGTGGGTTGGCTGTGCGATCCTCGCCGTGTTGGTGGTCGCCGCCCTGCGTTCGGCGACGGCGCCCGAGGCGCGCGGCGCCACGTCGCCGGGTCGCTACGAGACCGTCCGGAGCCCCCGCACGTTCTGGACGCTCAGCCACCTCGGTGCCGGGGGAGTCGCCGCCGTCGTTGCGTTCTCGATCGCCCGCACGGCCACGGGCGACACGCTGAGCATCGTCAGCGGTATCCGATGGGCGTCGACGTTGCTGTTCTGGCTCGCCATTGCCTTGTGGGTTGTCATCGGTGTCCGGTACTACAAGGACCACGGCATCGGCGCGATCGGAGAGCAGTTCCGTGCGGCGTATCGGAAGACGCTCGGAAGCTCGAAGCACGGCGCGGGACCGAATCGCGAGGCCGGCTTCCGCTGGGCCGGGCCGGTCGTCGCCGCGGCGCTGGCGCTGTACGTGATGGGCGCCGGCTTCGGTGCGCTCACCCACGTGATCGGGCGCGGCGTCATCGGCCTCGACGCGGTGAGCGACCCGCGGTACAACACCAGCCTCGTCGATGTGCTCGCGGTGTCGCTGGTTGTTGTCGTCGTCGTTGCGTACGTCGCCTACCGCCGGGGCCGCAAGGACGACCAGGGGGTTCTCGACGACTACTGGCCGCCGGACAAGAACGGGTTGCCCACGGCGATCGAGCGTGAGGCGTCGCTGACGGAACGGGAAGCGGCCTGGCGCAAGAAGGTTCGCCGCATGCGGTTCCTCGCCAAGGCGGGCCAAGAGGCGGATCGCAACCTGACGCTGCTCGTGATCGTGATGATGGTGCTCCAGGTGGCGCAGATCCTGTACGTCGAGGGTTTCAACGCCCGTTTCTGGTCGTGGGATCTGGCGGCGACGACGGCGCCGCTCTTCGGCTGGGAGTGGGCGGCGCCTCTGCACACGGTCGCCTCGTGGGGCATCGTGCTGTTCCTCTTCCCCGGCATCTGGCTCATCCGGCAAGCGTTCCGCGACCGGGAGAGCCGCCGCCAGTTCGCCAAGGTGTGGGACGTCGTGTCGTTCTGGCCGCGCCGCTTCCACCCGCTGGCGGCACCGTGCTACGCCGAGCGCGCCGTGCCCGAGGTGCGCAACCGGATCAAGCAGCTGATCAACGCCGGGCACCGGGTGATCATCTCGGCGCATTCCCAGGGGACGGTCATCGCCTTCGCCGCGCTGATGCAGATCAGCGGTGAAGAGCGGCACGTGCCGATCGAGGTCGGGCGCTACACGATCAAGAGCTACGGCGATGCGGACTGGCTCCGCAACATCGAGGGGTCTTTGGTGAGTCGCGGGAGCGCACCGGGTGAGACGCCGTCGCCTGCGCCACAAGTGAAGCAGGACACGGCGCAGCAGATCATCGTTGTCGAGGCCACCGACGACGCGTCCTACGCCGCTGCGCCGAGCGTCATGAAGACCGAGACGAAGGCGTTGCGCAAGGTCTCGCTGGTCACCTTCGGATGTCCGCTGACGACGCTCTATGGCTTCTTCTTCCCCCGCTACTTCGGCAGGCCGGGGAGGTTCGAGGCGTTGCGGATCCAGCTCCAGCAGCTCGACGACGGCTATGCGTGGAACAACTTCTTCCGCAAGACCGACTACATCGGCCGCGAGGTGTTCGTGGAGCCGGGCGGGGTGCTCACGGCACCGGATGCCGGTCTCGCCGACGTCCGGATCCTCGAGGCCGGGGGGAAGCTCTTCCCGGCCGAGAAGCACTCGAACTACGAGTACCACGAGGCGTTGGAACGCTGGTTCAGGATGCTCGCCGCCTGGTCGGAAGTCGCTGCGATCAGGGAGAGGGACGGCACCGCCGCCGAGTGACGGCGCGACGCCGCCGGAGTGCGCCGCACGGCGGGAACCTCGGGTCGTGCCGGAGGCGTCGGATCGGTATGAGCACCAAGATTCGTCTTCTCGCCGTCCTCGTCGTCCTGGCGATGACGGCGGCGGCGTGCGGCGGCGGCGATGGCGGCACGGCTACGACCGTCCCCCCCACCGGCGCCCCGGACACGACCGTCGCACCGACTGCGCCTCCCGACACGTCCGGCATCGATGCCGCACTCGCCCGCGCCGACGTTCCGCGGGCGACCGTCACCGATGTGGACTCCGCAGAGATCGCGGCGCTCGTCGCTGGCAACCGGGAGTTCGCGTTCGACCTGTTCCGCTTGGCGGCCGCCGACGGCGGGAACGTGCTGCTCTCGCCCTACAGCGTGGCCGCCGCCCTCACGATGACGTACGCGGGGGCCCGCGGCGACACCGCCGCCGAGATGCGCGATGCGCTCTACCTCGGCCTGCCGGACGAGCGCGTCCACGCCGCCCGCAACGAGCTCGATCTGCGGATCACCGCTGAGTCGGGGGCGGCCCCCGGCGACGATCGCGAGCCGTTCACCATCCGCGTCGCCAACTCGCTCTGGGGCCAGCAGGGCTACCCGTTCCTCGGCGAGTTCCTCGAGTTGCTCGCCGCCAACTACGACGCCGGGATGAACCTGGTCGACTTCGTCACGGCCGCCGAGGAGGCGCGGCAGACGATCAACGCCTGGGTCGAGGAGCAGACCGAGGGGAGGATCGTCGATCTGATCCCCGAGGGCGTGATCACGGACCTGACCCGGCTCGTTCTGGTGAACGCGATCTGGTTCAAGGCCAATTGGGCCGAGCAGTTCGACCCGGACCTCACGGCGGACGGAGCCTTCACGACGCTCGCCGGCGCCGAGGTGATGGTGCCGATGATGGTGGGCGGTGGGCGCATGCACTACGCCGCCGGGGACGGGTATCAGGCCCTTCGCATTCCCTACGCCGGGGATGCGTCGATGCTCGTGCTGCTCCCCGACGAGGGGCGGTTCGCCGAGATCGCCGACGGTCTCGGCCCCGAGCTCCTCGCCGAGGCGCGCCGCACCCAGGCCGAGTACCAGGTCGAACTGACCATGCCGAAGTTCGAGTACCGCTCCGAGTTCGCCCTCAAGCCGGCGCTGCAGGAGCTGGGCATCGTGGCCGCCTTCACCGAGCCGTCGCGGCCGGGAGGCGCCGACCTCACCGGGATGACGGCCGAGCGGGAGCTGTTCGTGCACGAAGTCGTCCACCAGGCGTTCATCGCCGTGGACGAGGAGGGCACCGAAGCGGCGGCCGCCACGGCTGTGATCGTCGGTCTCGAGATGGCGGCTCCGGGCTACGCGACGGTCGTCATCGACCGCCCGTTCTTGTTCGTGATCGAGCACGACGGCACC
>JBFFFX010000244.1:0-4650 GCA_041557775.1 Acidimicrobiia bacterium
ATGTGATTGCGGGTGATCCCGGCTGCTCGGCCGACGCCTTCCGCACCGACCTCGTGGCCTGCCGCGCCGTTGCTGAGCGCGAGGGTGTGGAATTGCGCTCCTTCGTCTTCCCGCGCAACTCGGTGGGACACGTCGATGTGCTCGAGGAACAGGGCTTTGCCGCCTACCGCAGCCCGACGCCCGATCGCTTCGCCGCCTTGCCTCGCTGGCAGCGGCGCCTCGCAGGCGTGGTCGACACCGTGCGGCCGCTCCGCTCGGCGACGTTCAGCGCACGGCGCGACGGTGGCCTGATCGACATACCGCAGACGTACCTCTTCGATCCGGATTCGCGCACCGCCAACCGGCTGGGCACGACGGTGTGGTCGGGGATGGTCCGCCGCCGTCTGCGCCACGCCGTACGTACCGGGTCGCTCTTCCACCTTTGGTTTCACACCCACAACCTGGCGACGCAGCGCGACCGGGCACACTCGGCCATGGAGGACCTGTTCCGCGCTGCGCGGCGGCAGATCGACCGGGGTCGCCTCGAGAACGTAACGATGGGCGAGGTCGCCCAACGTATGAGCCTCACGTGAGTGGCGTCGGCGCGGGGCAGCGCCGCTGATGCGAGTCGTGACCGTCATCGACAGCCTCGCAGTCGGGGGTGCCGAGCAGTCCCTGCAGATGCTTGCGCCGCATCTGATCGCCCGCGGCGTCGATCTTCACGTCGCCTATCTCGTCGAGCGACCCGGGGTGGCAGAGGCCCTCATCGAGCGCGGCGCGAGATTGCACGCCGTCGCGGGCACCGGAGGCCGCGCCGGCGCACTGTCGCGGCTGCTTCGGCTGCTGCGAGAGCTGAGGCCGGACATCGTCCACACGACGCTCTACGAAGCCGATGTTCTCGGCCGCACCGCCGCGGCGATCCTCCGTATCCCCGTGGTCTCGAGCTTCGTCACCGAGGCCTACGGTCCCGAGCACGTCGCCAATCCCGAGTACGCCGCGTGGAAGGTCCGCGCCGCACAGCTGGTCGACGCGGCGACGGCTCGATTCGTGACACGGTTCCATGCTGTCTCTGTGAGCAGTGCCGACGTCATGGCGTCCCGGCTGAGGATTCGGCGGGACAAGATCACCGTGATTCCGCGAGGTCGTGATCCCAAGCGGCTGGGCACGCGGTCTCCGGAGCGGAGGCGACGGATCCGTGCCGGCCTCGGAATCGCTGACGGGAGTCCGCTCATCGTGGCGGCCGCCAGGCATTACCACCTGAAGGGCCTCGATGTCCTCGTCAGGGCGTTCCCGGGGGTCGTCGCGTCCTTTCCGGAGGCAACGCTCCTGATCGCCGGCCGCGAGGGTCCGGCGACGCCGGAATTGCGACGCTTGATCACGGCAGGAGGGGTTGAGCAGTCTGTCGTGCTGGCCGGCTACCGATCGGATGTGCCTGATCTGATGTGCGCTGCCGACGTGGTGGTGCTGCCATCCCGGGCAGAAGGTTCACCCGGCGTGCTCTTGGAGGCGATGGCGCTCGAAGCGCCGACGGTGGCGAGCGACATCCCCTCGGTGCGTGAGCTGTCCGCCGACGGCGCGACCGCCGCGCTCTGCGCGGTGGAGTCCGCCGATGACATGGCCAGAGCGATCAACGGTCTGCTCGATGATCCCGGGGCGGCCCAGAGGCTGGCTGCGGCGGCACAGGAGCGCTTCGTCGCCTGCTACACGATGAGCGCCATCGCCCGGGAGACGATCATGCTCTATCGGAGCTGCCTTCCCTCGCAATCGCCCTGAGCCATGCGCTTGAGCGGATGTGTTCAACCGGCGGCCGGGCGCCACTCGGGCACTTCGCGACCCAGGAGCTGCTCCGTGCGGGCGATGTGTGGCGCGTAGAACTCCTCGAGCCGGCGACGAATCCGCGGGTCGAGCGCGGGCGCGGAGGCGCGGGTACGCGTGTTGGCGCGGGCGAGAGCCTTGCCCACGGGACCGGGGAGACGCTGGGCGAGCTGCCGCAACCGGAGCGACCGGAAGGTCACATAAGGGTTGACTTTCGTGCCGAGGTTCGCAGGCACGAACGACGGGTCGATGCCGAGGAACTCGCACATACCCGCGTAGACCGCGCGCGGGTCGGTGCTCATTCGCTCGAAGATGGTGACGTGGATTCGATCCGGTGCGAAGAGTCGGTGGAGCCGCTCGAGGTGAACGTCGTACAGGCCGTGTCCGAGGTAGAAGACGCCGCTTGCCCGATGACCTTCGCGGGTGAGAGCACGAAGCTCGTCGTCGAGGGCGGCCGCGAACGACCGTGACTCCCGTCCCCGGGCCCGGAGCAGTCCGTAGTGAGACCATGCCCGATCAACCGGGTGACGCAGCGAGGCGATCAGCCTGGCGTCGGGCAGTGTCTGGGCGATGCGCAGCATCGCGCTCTCCCGAGCGAGGTAGTCGGCGGTAGCTTCGCCCAGTACCGAGGCGGAGTCCGCCGTGGCGAACTGGTCGCGATACCAATCGAGGCCCTTCGAGAAGTGCTCGGTGAAGAACTGCAGCTCTTTCGGGGTGAGGAAGACCTCGGGGTGGGCGCCCAGGTAGCGGTAGAGCGAGGTCGTGCCGGAACGCATCGCGCCGACGATGAGGAAGTCGGGAAGTCGGTCCCGGTCGTGTCTCGCGTCGGCGGCGTCCGGCTGATCGGGCACGAGGGTCACAAGCCGACCAGGTCGCGAAACTCGACGGCATCCGCCGCCAGCTCGTCGTACGTCCCGATCGCAGTGATACGGCCGGACTCCATCAAGACGACGCGGTCGGCCGCCCGGATCGGGGCGAGGCGGTGGGAAACGATGATCGTCGTCAGCTCGCCGGAGAGGCGTGCCAGGCTCTCCAGCAGCGCTGCCTCGGTGGCGCCGTCGAGTGCGGACGTCGCCTCGTCCAGAATCAGCAAGTCGGGGTTTCGGTAGAGGCTGCGGGCGAGGGCTACTCGCTGCCTCTCGCCCCCAGAGAGCAGCTTCCCGGACTCGCCGACCATCATGTCGAGGCCGTTGGGTAGTCCGGCCACCCAGTCGTCGAGCTGGGCATGGTGCAGCGCCCGCCGCACCTCGTCGTCATCGATGCTGGCTCCGGCGCCGAACGCGACGTTGTCTCGCAGCGACGCGTCGAGGAGCACGACGTTCTGGGAGACGATGCCGACGTGCCGGTGCCATCCAGGCGGCAGTGCCTCCGATCCATCGATGAGGATGCGCCCTCGACTGGGCTCGATGAGACCCAGGATGATGTCGGCGAGCGTGCTCTTTCCCGAACCGGATCCGCCGGCGATGGCGAGCAACTCGCCGCGGCGAATCTCGAGGTCGATCTGTTCGATCGCGGGCTGGCCCATGCCGGGGTAGGTGAACTCGATGCCTTCGAGCCGGACCGTGTCCTCGAACAAGCGCTCGGGCGAGGCTGCCTGGTCGATGCCTTGCGGGACCGCGGCAGCCAGGTCGCTCGCCACGTTCGTGACCGCTTGTTGACCGTACTTCAACCGGTTGAGCGACGACACCACCTTGTTCAGCGACGGGACGATTCGGAGGGTCGCATAGCCGAACGCACCGAGCACCGGCACGAAGTCGTTGAAGGAGTCGCCCGTCTGTACGATGCCGATGAGCGCGAGCAGCCCGCCGATCACGACGAACTCCAAGGCGCTCGCCGGGACCTGGTCGAGCACGGTCTTGTTGGTGCGCACCCTCGCCAAGATGTTCCTATGGCGCAGGAAGCGGCGGTCGAAGAACGCCTCGGCTCGGTAGGCCTTGATGTCACGGACACTGTCGAAGGAGTCGCGGACGTTCGACAGGAGCGACTTGACCGTGTCCTCGCTGATCCTTCCCAGTCGGCCGAGGCGAGGCTGAACGAAGACGAACACGATGGCGAGACTGCCGCCGAGCACGATCACGGAGGCGAGGGACAGTGTGGGGGCGATTCCAACGAGCAAGCCGAAGAGGGTGCCCGTGATCAGGAATTGCGTGGCGATGCTCACTAGGGGATTCAGCGCGTTCTGTGCCGCTTGGTCGACGCTCCAGAGGACGGTGCGCACCGACTCGCTGGAGCTGCGGGTGAGGTGGAAGAGATACGGCGCCTGCAGGTAGCGGCGGTGCACCAGCGCGGAAACCGCCGCGCCGGCGCTCTGAACGATGCGCGACTGTGCGTAGACGGCGAGCAGCGCCAGCAGGCCACGGGCGACGAAGGCGGCGCCGGCGAGGATCAGCAGGGGGACGAGTGAGATCTCGATCCCGAGGGCGAGATCGATTGCGTCTCCGCCTGGCGGAGGATCGGTCGCGAACCCGAGGACGCGGAAGATCAGAAACGCCGTAGCCGTCTCAGCCCCGGCGACGATGATGGCGAGCACCACCAGCCCCAGCCACTTGGCGCGCTGACCTCGGGGCACGAAGACGCGCAGCGTCGTGCGAAGCGTATCGATCATGGTGCGGCCGGTCGTGACACCGAGTCGAGGATATACCCGCTCCCGTGGCTGTCCATGGGTCGCACGGCGGAGCATCTACACCGAGGCGGAGCGCACCTTGTGGTCCATCCAACGCTGGGTGATCCCGGGGGCGAAGCGCACGAGCCGGGCCAGCACTGCGGTCTGCCGGTCGGTGTAGATGTGCGTACGCCGTCGCTCGATGCCCCGGATGATTGCCGCGGCCACGATCTCGGGTGCGATCGGCACGATCG
>JBFFFX010000245.1:0-4640 GCA_041557775.1 Acidimicrobiia bacterium
ACACCGCAACTCCTTGGTCATCGGTCACTGTGACGTTGGACAGTGCGACGTTGCCGGTGTTGGTGACCACATAGGTCCATGTCACCGGGTCACCCACCGGAACCTGCGGACCCGTCGGCGTATCGGCGTCCTCCCCATTGGTTGCCTTCTCGATATCGATCGCCGGGCTCGCGTCGTACCGATAGACCACGGTCACCGTTGCCGAGGCAAGGGTCGTGATCAGCTGGGCGATCGTCCCGCAACCGGTGACGATGGTGAGCGCATCGGTAGACACCGGAAGGTCGACCGTCCCCGTACCCTCAAACGACACCAGCGCGGCCGGGTCGCTGATCACGAGATCCCCTGTGCTGGCCGCAGCAAGATTTGCCAACGACGCCCCCGACGCACCAGCCCAATCGGTCACCCCGTCATAGACCTCGAGGAGGAGATCCTGGGAATCCTCCGGGATCACCGTCAACGGCTCCGAACCGGTAGCGATCTCGACATCGGCGCCCCAACGAAGCGTGGCATTGCACTGCGACGACGTCGACAGGTTCTCCACCTGGATTGTGGAATCGACCTCCGTCTCCATAGAGATGGTGACGTCGATGAGGTCACCCTGGCTGGGATCGAACTGGGGAACCGTGCCCGGGATGTCCCAGTTCGTAGGAGTGAACGGAATCGAGGCGGTGTGTGTCTCCGTCACCTCGTCCGCAGCGGCCGTCCCCACGAACACCGTGCCGACAACAAGAAGGGAAAGGGCAGACAACGCCGCCATCACCCGAATTCGCGAGGCAGCGTTGATGCCAAGGGGGGCGGTGCGAGCCACGCCGTAGCCAGCCGAGGTCTTCGTGCTCATATGCGGGATCCGTGAAGTCAATACGATCTCGCGCGATCGCAACTACGCCGCCGACTGCCGAGCCAAACGGCAGGTCAGTCGCCGCCGAGTCTAGCCAGGAGGCCTTGGCGGATGCGTGCCGAAACCGGAAGATGACGACTGCCTTTGCGTCTCCCAGCTTGCGCCGCGCGCGAATCCGACGCCACGACCGGTAGCCCGAGTGCTCGTCGCCAATCCACCAAGTCGGCGCCGGCAGCGCTTGGGCAACGGCGCGCCGGGGCTCAACGGAAGGTCCCTCCGGGTTGCAGCTGCCCGGCGCCGGCTCGATGCGTCCCCGGCACCGAGCGGTTGGTCCGGCACTCGATGCGGCGCAGGACGGCCACGATCAAGGCCGTTCGACCCTGGCGGCGGCTCCGTCCCGCGGATAATCCAAGAAGGAGTGTCATGCCGTCATACGCGCCGCAACTCGAGGCACGGGGAGGGGGTGTGACGACGTGAGATTCCGCGCAGTCATGATGGCGATCCTGGTTGCGTTGCTGCTGGTCGTGCCGGCGACGGGAGCGTCCGCCGCCGATCACTGTGCGCCGATCGAGGGCACGGCGATGTACGACTTCGGCAACAACCTCGGATTCGCCAACGTCGCGTATGACGGGGAGCGGCTTCGCGTGCCGTTCTTCTCGGTCGGCTTCACGCCGACCGGAGAATTCACGGCGGACATCGAGTTCCTCTTCCTGTTCCCGCAAGGGTTGGTCTATCTGATTGAGCACTCGGTGGTGACCCCGAAGGGCGGTCCTGCCGCTGAGTTCAACTCGACCATCGACGTGTTCGATGGGGAGGGCAGCCAGTGGACCTGGTCCGGCACGGCGAACGCCGCCAGTCAACGGGCGGCGATCTCCAGCCTGTCCGGTGACCTCTGCTTCACGCCCTAGGCCGCAGCGATTGAGCTGATACACACCGGCACCAGAGGGGCGCCGAACGATTCGGTGGCCCCTCGTCGTCGGTGCGACTGGAGCCGCGGCGCTACCGGCCGGGTCCCGCCATGCCGTCGGCGTCCTGGCGCCAGTCGTCGGGGAAGAACGTGGCGCCGTTGGGCGGTGGCACCGGCGCCTGAATCTCGATCCAGCGGACGGGTACGTCGCTGGTCATCGTGTACCCGTGGAGCGCGTTGACGCCGGAGAACACGAGGTCGCCGGCGGCCACCGGCGTGTCCGCTCCCTCGAGGTGGGCGATCGCCGAACCGGTGAGGAAGTAGTACGCCTCCTCGAAGGGGTGGAAGTGGTCGCCTGCGGTCTGCCGCTCGGTGATCGGGGCGAACTCGACGACGAACATCGTGTGGTGCATTGCGCCCGCGAGCTCGTCGATCAGCATCCAGATCGAGACGCCGCTGATCCGGGGCCCGCGGTAGCCCCTCATGTTGAGGGGACCCGGCGCCGGGAGATGCGCCGAGTCGAACCGGCCCACCGGCCGGTGCGGTGCGGCGACTTCCCGCGGCGGGATCATCCCCCGCGTCTGTGGCTCCACCGTCGACACCGAAAAGCGCGGCTCCGCGCCGCGTAGATGGCGCGGCTGGGGGGCACGTACCCGCAGGAGCCGCACCGGTTCGCCGCCGGGGTTGGCCCACGCGTACGGCGTGCCGAGCGGGATCATCCCGAAGTCGTCGGTCGTGACCTCGTAGGCGGCGGTGCCGATGGTGACGACGGCGGTCCCGCCGAGGACGTAGAACGACTCTTCGAAGGGCTGAACCCGGCCGGGGATGCGCGCCCCGGGTGCGATCTCTACCTCCGCCATGTCGAAGTGGACCGATCCGGTCTCGGGGCCGACGAGCATCCGCTCGGTGGTGCCCGGATCGGCTGGGCGCATCGCGGTCGGGTCGGCAGGCACCACCTTCCACGCCGGATGGCTCATACGCCTCTCCTCTCTGCCCCGGCGCTCACATTCCGAAGTAGGAGGCTTGCAGCTCGGCGTCATCGAGGAGTTCGGAGGCGATCCCCTCGCGTACGATCCGACCGTCCTCCAGGACATAGCCCCGAGCCGCCAGCTCAAGGCCTTCGACGACGTTCTGCTCGACGAGCAGGATCGACGTGCCGGTCTCGTTGATCTCGCGGATGACGTCGAAGATCGCCTCGACGATCACCGGAGCCAGCCCGAGGGACGGCTCATCGAGCAGCAGCAGACGGGGCCGGGACATGAGCGCTCTCCCGATGGCGAGCATCTGCTGCTCACCTCCGCTGAGGCTGCCGGCGAGCTGGTTGCCGCGCTCGGCAAGGCGGGGGAAGATCTCGCACACGGCGGCGTAGGTCTCGTCCCGGCGGGCGCGTGCCTCGCCGTGGTAGGCCCCGACGTCCAGATTGTCGGTCACCGACATCATGGGGAACACGCGCCGGCCTTCGGGCACTACGGCCACCCCGGCGGCGCAGACGTTGTGGGGCGGGACCTCGGTCAGCTCTCGCCCGTCGAGCCGGATGCTGCCGCTCCAGGCCGGTTGCAGTCCACCGATCACGTTCACCAGCGTCGACTTCCCTGCGCCGTTGGGGCCGACGATCGTGACGATCTCGCCCTCGCCGACCTCGAGAGAGATCCCGCGCAGCGCCAGGGCACTCCCGTAGCCGGCGGTGACGTCCCGGATCTCAAGCATGCTTCCACCTCGTCCCGAGATAGGCCTTGACGACCTCCGGATCCCGCATCACCGAGTCCGGATCGCCTTCGGCGATCACGAGCCCCTGGTTGAGCACGATCAGGCGAGTCGAGAGCGCCGTCACGACGCGGAGGACGTGTTCCACGATCACGAGGGTGATCCCGTGCTCGTGGATCTTGCGGATCATGCCGATCGACTCCTCGATCTCCGTCGGGTTGAGCCCGGCGAGCACCTCGTCGAGGAAGAGCAGCTGAGGCTCTGACGCGAGGGCGCGGGCCAGCTCCAGATACTTGAGCTGGTGCAGGTTGAGCTGGGAGATGGGCTCGTCCGCGTATTGGCCCAGCCCGGCGAACTCCAGCCACCGCAGCGCGTTCTCGGAGGCGGTGGCGGGGTCCTGGGTCTCGTGGCCGAAGATGAGCGGTACCGCGACATTCTCCCGGGCCGTCATCCGCCCGAAGGGCCGCGGGATCTGATAGGTGCGGGCAATGCCGGCGGCGAACCGGTCATGCGCCTGCGTACCCGAGAGATCCTCTCCGGAGAACGTGATGCGACCGCTGTCGGCGGTGTCGAATCCGGTGAGCACGTTGATGAGGGTCGACTTGCCGGAGCCGTTCGGCCCCACGAGGCCGAGGATCTCGCCTTCGGTGACGCCGCCGTCGACGCCGTTGAGCGCAGCGACGCCACCGAAGTGCTTGTGGACGCCCTGGAAGGTCATGAGGCTCATGACGCCACCTCTCCGGCGGGGGCGGTCTCCGGTGGTTGCTCACGGTCGTCCGGGGGACGGCCGCCGCGCCGGCGGGTGAACACCGACGGCGGGATCAAGAG
Source organism: Acidimicrobiia bacterium (assembly GCA_041557775.1). Lineage (GTDB taxonomy): Bacteria > Actinomycetota > Acidimicrobiia > Spongiisociales > UBA5794 > DATHZQ01. The sequence goes on from JBFFFX010000245.1 coordinate 4,278, forward strand.
GACGACGACGGCGCCGAGCAAGCCGTAGGTGAACTGGCTGATGGGCGACGCCCCGGGCCACAGCACCGCGGACAAGACGATCGTCAGCACGAAGCCAGCACCGGCCGACCACGGTCGTGAGGCGAGGCGAGGCCACAGCCCGTCTTTCACCCCGAGCACCATCAGGATGAGCAAGCCGCCGATGATCAGGTCGTTGACGTCCTCCAGGGAGATCGCCAAGTTGCCACCGAACAGCTCGAGGGTGTCGGCTCGGTTGAGCCGGTCGGTGAGGGAGTAGATCACCGTCGCCCCCAGGATCGGTCCCATCCAGTGCCGCATTCCGCCGAGCACGCTCATCACGATGACGAACAGCGGCACGCGGAT
>JBFFFX010000246.1:0-4606 GCA_041557775.1 Acidimicrobiia bacterium
GGCGGCGTCGATGGCATCGGCGAGGCTCCCGCGAGGCGTCTCGAGAGGGCTCGCCGAGTTCGACCGCATCGTCACTCCGGCCGCCGCACGCAGGACCCAGCCGTCGTGTACCGCCTCTTCCAGTGCCGGCCACGTCGCGAGCCCGACACGGTCCAGGCGGCGGATGCGCTCCAGGCGCCCCGTCATGCCAGGTCGTCGAGATACTTCGGGAGCATGACGCGCCAGGTCGGCCAGTCGTGGTCCCACTCCGTGCCCCACTCATCGACGCGGTTGGGTACCCCCTTGTCGCCGAGCAGCGCGGCTATCCGCCAGCTCTCGCCGGGGTTCTCCCAGCGGCCCTGCCCGGTCGCCAGCACGACGAAGCGCTCCCGCAGCCGGTCGAGGACAGGTCCGTGGAGACCGGGAAGGAAGTGCAGCGGAGAGGAGAAATAGAAGTCGTCGCTCCAATGGCCGTCCAGGCGATCCGAGAGGTCGTAGGAACCGCTCATGCAGACGGCCGCCCGGAAGACGTCAGGATGCCGGCACAGCACCTCCAGCGCCCAAAACGCACCGATGGACGCACCGGCGCTGATCAGCTCGAGGGTGTCGTCGTGGCAGTCGGCGCGTATCGCCGGCACCGCCTCTTCGAGCAGGAACGCGTCGAACTGGTTCTGCAGCCACATCGAGTGCCGCCGGTCGTCCTCTCGCAGCCACGACCGGCCCGCGATCGAGTCGACGGAATAGACCTTGACCCGCCCGGCCGCCATCAGGTCGCCGAGCGCGTCCACGAGGTGGAACCGTTCGATCTCCTCGGCGTCGCCGCCTGCGGTGGGGAAGACGAGGACGGGTGTGCCGACGGTTCCCCACCGTGCCAGCGTCACCCACTGCTCGACCCGATCCGAGTGCCAGCGAGCGACGGTCTTCATCGTCCGGCATCCAGGCGCTCGGCCTCGGTGCGCCGCCAGAACTGGATGAGGCCCCAGAAGTGCTCCGTGAATCCGTCCACCTCGTGGCTGGGGAAGAGCGTCTCGACCTTGTGGCGGATGATGCCTTTGGCGCGCTCGGTGGCGAAGTAGTCGAGGGTGATGTCGTCGAGGTCGGCGAGGTGCTCGGTGCAGAAGGACGCGAAGTGCTCGGCGTCGAATCGGCGTCGGGCCAGGTCGCCCATTGCGGCGAGGCGGTCTGCGTAGGAACTGTGGGCCTCGGCGATGGAGAAGAACTCGTGCCACTCGAGATCGTGGCGCATCGGGCGCCGCGTCGCTGCACAGAACAGCGACCAGCGGATCAGCGCCTTCACGAGCCACGGGATGTGGAAGTGCAGCGACGTCACCTGGGAGTCGGGATTGGCGTTGGCGAAGTCGATCGGGTGGTAGATGCCGTCCTTGAGCAGCGCCTCGCACGAGTTGAAGTCCCATCCGAAGAAGCTGTTGATCGTGAGGGTCAGATCGACGAGCTGCTGCCAATCACCACCGTCCACGAAGTCGAAGTCGACCTTGTAGCGATCGTGGATGGGGGCTTCGGGGTCGTAGCGGATGACGTTGACCTGGGGGCCGACCGCGAGGCAGCGGACGAACAGGTCGTAGGGGTCGACGGCCTTCTGCAGGTGCATGATGCGGGTGCCGGAGGCGTCATAGGCCGCCTGCAGCTGTCCTGCGTCCTGGATGCGGCTCACGCCTACCCATGCCCCGCCGTCGTAGGGCTTGAGGAACATCGGGTAGCCGATCTCTTCACCGATCGCGGCGAGATCGAACATCTGGGCGTAGCGCTCCAGCGTCACGTGCAGGTCGTCGGCGTGGTCGTACTCCTTCGGCGGCAGGAGGTAGGTCTTCGGCACCGGCACTCCGAGGCGCATCATGGCGGCGTACGACGTGTGCTTCTGCATCGCCTGGAGCGTGAACGGATTGTTGAGGACGTACATGTCGTCGAGGACGACGGCCTTCTTGATCCACTCGCGGCTGGTGTGATACCAGGGCGTGAGCCGGTCGAGGACGACGTCGTAGCCCACGTGCTGGGCGAGGTCGAAGGGCTCGATGGTGATCCGTTCGATCGCAAACTCGATCGTCTTCGCGCCCGTCCGGATCTTGGGGGAGAGACGAGCCACGATGTCCTCGTAGAACTGTGGCCAGCAGAGGTCCGCGCCGAGGCTCAGTCCGATGGTGCGAATGGAGGTGCTCACACCGCCAAGTTAAGCGGAGTCAGGGCACAGCCGGAGGCAAGAGCGTGCGCAGGGCGTCACCGATGTTGTTGCGCCAGTTCTGCCAATGATGTCCGTCACGGGGCTCCTCATACGTCACCTCGATCCCGGCCGCCTCGAGGTGCGGCAGGAATGCGCGATTGTCGGCGGCGAGGCCCTCGTAGTGACCGCACGCCATCCAGGCTCGGGGGGCCGGAGTGCCGGGCGCTGCGGTGAATGCAGCCATGAAGTCGACGATCGGCTGCAGCTCGGGGCCCCGATTCCAGGGGCCGCCCAGCTCGGTGATGAAGGTGCCGGAGAGCAGCATCATCGCACCGAACACTCCGGGGTCGTGCCATGCGGTGGCCAGGCCGGCGACGGCGCCCAAGCTCGCCCCGGCGATGATCCGCTCGTTCGGGTTGGTGCTCACTCCGAACTCGGCGATGGCATGCGGCAATACGTCCTCGACGACGAAACGGCCGTGGGCCGGCAGGGCCATGTACTCGCGGTTCCTATCGACCGGATCCATCAGGATGCCGACCATCGGACGGACCGCACCGGCTCCGATGAGGTTGTCGAGCACGGTCCCGATGGCGGCGAACTCCAGGAGGTCGCTTCCGTCGTGGAAGAAGCAGGCCGGGTACGGATCGGGGCCGGGATGGCCCGCCGGCAGGTAGACCGACAGCGTGCGCAGACCGTCGAAGGCCGGCGAGGTGACCTCGAGTGTCTCGATCCGGCCGGCGGCGGCATCGACGCTCGGCGAGGCCCATGGTGGATCGGCGTAGCCGGGGCCGTGCGCCACCGAGTTGGCGCCGAATGGATCGTGCGCCGCACGCCGGTTGAGCGGATCGGTGACGTGGCTCGTTCCACCAGCCGTCTCGATCACCAGCCGGTATTCGATACGTGACCGCTTGGGCAGCCGGACGGTCACCCACCACAGGTCCGTGCCTTCGAGGCGCTCCATCGGCGGGATCGCCGGGAAGAGCGACATGAAGTGCTCGACCCGGACGCTGTGGGCGTCGCCGACGTACGTGAACGTGGCCGTGTCGCCGGAGATGTACGGCGTCGGTGTGCGCAGCAGCCGGCGACGGAGGTAGGCCGGCGCCATGCTGTGGGCTGCGTCGGCGAGTGGCTGCGGTAGGGGGAGCCGTTCGAGAGTACCTGGCATGCCAAGAGCGTAGACCGGCGACCGCGAGGGGGATCGGCGGAACGGGCGATGTCGGGCCGGTGAAACCGCGGTCAAACGGCCGGGACGGAACCGTTTCGAGGCCCTTCCGCAATGTGTGATCGGCCACTAGGGTGCAGTGGAGATGGGCTCGCTCCGGCGATTTGCCCTTTGTTCGGTTCGTCTTCTAATCTGCGCCGTCCGGCCCAACTCCGGGCCGGATTTCTTGTGGCAAGAAAAGACGACGTCATCGAGGTTGAGGGCACCGTCGTCGAGCCGCTCCCGAACGCGATGTTCAGGGTCACGCTCGACAACGGTCATGAAGTGCTCTGCCACATCTCAGGGAAGATGAGGAAGCACTACATCCGCATCATTCCGGGCGACCGGGTGCGGTTGGCCATGTCGCCGTACGACCTCGAACGAGGCAGGATCACATACCGATACCGATGAAGGTTTCAGCGTCCGCGAAGAGGATGTGCGAGAAGTGCCGGGTCATCCGCCGTCATGGACGGGTTTGGGTGATCTGCTCCAATCCGCGTCACAAACAACGACAGGGGTAGCGAATGGCTCGTATCGCCGGAACTGATCTCCCGCGGGACAAGCGGGTCGAGGTCGGGCTCACCTACATCTTTGGGGTGGGCCGGACGACTTCGCGCCGTGTTCTGCAAGATCTCGAGATCGATCTCAACACCAAGGTCCGTGACCTGACGGACAGCGAGGTCGTACGTATTCGGCAGTACATCGATGCCAACCTGCAGGTGGAGGGCGATCTGCGTCGCGAGGTCGCCCAGAACATCAAGCGCAAGATCGAGATCGGCAGCTATCAGGGCCTGCGCCACCGGCGCGGTCTGCCGGTCCGTGGGCAGCGCACCCACACCAATGCACGTACCCGGAAGGGCAAGTCAACGCCTGTCGCCGGGAAGAAGAAGGTCACCAAGTAGGGCGCGAGAGGTTCACTGTGGCGAGACAGCAGCGAAGCGGCCGGCGGCGCGTCAAGCGCAATATCCCGCACGGCCAGGCACACATCAAAGCCAGCTTCAACAACACCATCATCACGATCACCGACCAGGACGGCGGCGTCGTGGCGTGGACCTCCGGCGGCTCGGTCGGGTTCAAGGGTTCGCGCAAATCGACCCCATATGCAGCGCAGGTCGCCGCCGAGCAGGCCGCCCGTCGCGCCGGCGAGATGGGTGTGCGCAAGCTGGACGTGATCGTCCGCGGCTCGGGTTCGGGTCGCGAGACCGCGATCCGCACCCTGCAGAACATGGGCATCGAAGTCACGGGGATCA
>JBFFFX010000247.1:0-4601 GCA_041557775.1 Acidimicrobiia bacterium
CGACAAGCTCGCCGATCCCCCCTCAGGGGGGATCATTCGCAGCGGCGCGGGGCGGCGGGGGAGCTACATCGTGAGGGCCATGACCGCCTTTTGGGCGTGGAGGCGATTCTCGGCCTGGTCGAAGACCCGGCTCCAGCGGCCGTCGATGACCTCGTCGGCAACCTCGATGTTGCGGTCCGCCGGCAACGGGTGCATGTAGATGGCATCCCTATCGGCCATCTCCATGCGGCGGGCGTCGACGATCCAGTCCTGATACTGCGCCGAGATCCTCGCCGACTCCTCGTGGTCGGATGTCGTCAGCATCGATCCCCACGCCTTTGCATAGACCACGTCGGCGCCCTGCATGCCCTCCTCGAAGTCCTCGACGATCTCGAAGCTGCCGTGGGCGAGGCGGGCATTCTCCTCCGCTTGGGCGACGATCTCGGGCATGAGCTTGAACTCGGGCGGGCGGGTCAACCGTACGTTGGCGCCGTAGCGGGTCATCAGCAGAATGACACTCTGCGGAACGCTGATCGGCTTCTGATAGCTGGCGGCGTAGGCGTAGCTCATGTTGATCGTGAGCTTCGACGGATCGCCTTTCTGCTCGATGATCGTGAGCAGATCGGCCAGGGCCTGGAACGGGTGGTACCAGTCGCACTGCATGTTGAGCACCGGCGTGCGGCTGGCCTCGGCGACGGCTCGGATGTACTGGTTGCCGATGCCCCAGTCGACCTGGCGGATGGCGATGCCGTCGTTGTAGCGGCCGAGGATCTCCCCGATCTCCTTCCAGGTGTCACCGTGACCGATCTGCGTGGTCGTGCTGTCGAGGAACATCGCGTGTCCGCCGAGCTGGGCCATACCGGCTTCGAAGCTGGCCCGGGTGCGGGTGCTCGAGAAGAAGAACAGCATCGCGAGCACCTTGTCCCGCAGCAGCGCGTGCGGCTCACCGAGCGCGCGCCTTCGCTTCAGGTCCAGGGCGATGTCGATGACCGTATCGAGCTCGTCCTTGGTCCACTCCTGCGTGGTGATCATGTCCCTGCCACGGAGATGGGTCTGCATGCTGGTTCCTCCTTCGTTGTCGTGTCCCGAGCGATAGTCCCCCACGCAGTGGGGGAAGGTACCGCCGCCGCAGGCGGGGGTAGGGGGTGCGTCATCCCACCTTTCGTCGTATCAAGCGAAACCTCAACAAGTCGTCCCGAAAGCAGGACATCGCCTTCACCACCGGCTCGTCGTCCTGGTCGTAGCCGATCTCCTCGAAGGAGATCACGGCCGTACCCGGCGCCAGGCCGAGGACCGCGGCTCGGTCCTCTTCGAGGGCCAGCGGAACGATCTCGCAGAGGTAGTAGGCGAGATGGCGACCGCAATGGCGCTCGAGCAGCTCGTAGACGGGCAGCTCCGCATTCGTCAGCCCGGCGTCGTCGAACTCCGCCGCTGCGATCCGGTTCGAAGTCACCGCCACCGGCTGGTCGTTCTCGCGAAAGAGCTTGACGATGACGACCACGTCGTCACCGGGATCGATGCCCAGCGCCTCTGCGGTCTCTGCGTCGGCGCGCTCCTGCGCGGCGCGCAGCACCTCGACCGAGGGCTCGTACCCGTGGTCGCGGAGCACCTCTTCGTACGACCAGATCTCTTCGAGCCGCGACTTGATCTGCAGGCCGGCCTCGTTGACGAAGGTGCCCGCACCTTGCTTGCGCACGATCACCCCTTCGTGCTCCAACCGGCTCAGTGCGTCGCGCACCGTGGTGCGGCTGACGCCGAGGTCTGCCGCGAGGTCGTTCTCGGCGGGGATGCGCCCATCCGCGAAATCACCGGCGACGATGCGGTCCTTGAGGTGCTGTTTGACCTGTTCGGTCAGCGAGGGGCTGCGTGCAATCATCTCGACACCGTGCGGCTAGTCAGTCCTGTGATCATATTGTAGGATTGTCGTACCAATTTCCCAAGACGATCGATCCGATCAGGAGGACCTCACATGCGCAGCTTCGCCGGACGCGACATCCTCTCGCTGAAGGAGTTCGAGCGGAACGAGTTCGAGCACGTTTTCGAGATCGCCGATCGGCTGGAACCGATCGCCCGTGAGCGCCGCAACTCCGACCTCCTCGCCCACAAGACTCTGGTGACCGCGTTCTATCAGCCGTCGACCCGCACCCGGCTCGCCCACGAGGCCGCGATGCACCGCCTCGGCGGCCACGTGCTCGGGTTCTCCGACGCCAAGATGACCCGGGCCGGCGACTTCTACCAGGAGTCCATCAAGGACACGGTCCACATGCTCGAGTACTACGGCGATGCGCTCGTGATGCGGCACTTCCAGCAGGGCGCCCCCCACGAAGCAGCGCGCTGGGCCTCGATTCCGGTGCTCAACGCCGGCGACGGCTGGGGGGAGCACCCCACGCAGGTCTTGACCGACCTCTACACGGTGCAGAAGGAGATGGGGTCGATCGACGGGAAGACCTTCGTCTGCATCGGCGACCACCGCATGCGGACGATGCACTCCATCGGCTACGCCCTCTCCCAGTTCGACGCCGAGATGGTCATCCTCGCCCCGGAGGACATGTCGCCGACCGCGGAGTTCCTCGCCGAGCTCGACGACAAGGGAACGGCGTGGCGGATCGTCGACCACATCGACGACGTCATCGCCGAGGCCGACGTGCTGTACATGGAGCCGGTCGTCCAGCCCGACTACACCCAGTCCCGGCAGGAGAAGCAGGACGAGTACGGCCTGACCCCTGCCAACTACCAGGTGACCCGGGCGGTCATGAAGAAGGCCCCGTCCAGCTCCATCGTCCTGCACTCGTTGCCGCGCATGGACGAGCTGCTCGAAGAGGTCGACAACACCCGCCACGCCCGCTACTGGCAGGAGGCCTACAACGGCGTCGTCATGCGCATGGCGCTCCTCGCCCTCGTGCTGGGAGCGGTCGAGTAATGCCCCGGGTCGTCGTCGCCATAGGCGGCAACTCGCTGATCACCGACAAGGACCACCAATCGGTCGAGGACCAGTACGAGGCGGCCGGCGAGACCGATCACCACATCGCCCAACTCGTCAAGGACGGCTGGGACGTGGCCATCTCCCACGGCAACGGTCCCCAGGTCGGCTTCATCATGCGGCGATCGGAGCTGGCCCGGCACGAGCTGCACGAGGTTCCTCTCGACGTCTGTGGCGCCGACACCCAGGGTGCCATCGGCTATGCGCTCCAGCAGAACCTGCTCAACGACTTCAACGAAATGGGTATCGACAAGTCGGTGGCAACGATCGTGACCCAGGTCGAGGTGGCGGCCGACGATCCGGCGATGCTCAACCCCTCGAAGCCGATCGGCACCTTCCTCGACGAAGCGGAGGCCAAGCGGAGGCGCGACGAGGAGGGCTGGGACGTCGTCGAGGACGCCGGCCGCGGGTGGCGCCGCGTGGTGGCATCACCCAAGCCGCAGCGAATCGTCGAGATCGACGTGATCCGTCGGCTGATGGACGCGGGCGTCGTCGTCATCACGGTCGGGGGAGGCGGGATCCCGGTGGTTGCCGACGACGTCGGCAACCTGCGCGGCGTTGCCGCCGTCATCGACAAGGACCTCGCCTCAGCACTACTCGCCAACGAGATCGACGCGGACGCGCTCCTGATCTCGACCGCCGTCGAGCGGGTGGCCCTCAACTGGGGCACGCCCGAGCAGGAATGGGTCGACCACATGACCCTCGATGAGGTGAAGGCCTACTTGGCCGAGGGCACCCACTTCGCGGAGGGGTCGATGGCGCCCAAGATGCGGGCGGTCGTGCAGTTCCTCGAAGGCGGCGGCGATCGGGCGTTGATCACCAACCCGCAGAACATCGAACGCGCCGTAGCCGGCGAGACCGGGACCCGCATCACCCGATGACGCTCAGTAACGTCCTCGAGCTGCGATGCGTCCTGTGCGGCGCGGGATACCAGCCGGCCGCCGATCGCTACGTGTGCGACGGCTGCGGCCCGGCCGGCACGCTCGACGTGCAGTACGACTACGCGCTGATCGGCGCCAGCTGGTCCCGCGACGCCCTCGCCGCCGACGGCGACCCCACGATGTGGCGGTTCCGTCCGCTGCTGCCGGTGGCTCCCGACGCCGCGGTCCCGCCGCTCACCGTCGGCGGCACGCCGACCTACGCCTCGCCTCGCCTCGCCGCGGCGCTGGGCATCAGCGGGGTCTGGGTGAAGGACGAGGGGCGCCAGCCGACGGCCTCACTCAAGGACCGCGCCAGCGCCATGGCCGTGGTGAAGGCTTTGGAGTTCGGCGCCGAGGTCGTCACGACGGCCAGCACCGGCAACGCTGCCGCGGCACTGGCGGGCGTGTCGGCGAGCGTCGGGCTCAGCAACGTGATCTTCGTGCCGAAGACCGCACCCGAAGCAAAGGTCGCCCAGCTCCTCGCCTACGGGTCCACCGTCGTCCTCGTCGACGGCAACTACGACGCAGCGTTCGACCTGTGCACCGCCGCCGTCGCCCGGTACGGCTGGTACAACCGCAACACCGGGATCAACCCGTACATGACCGAGGGCAAGAAGACCGTGTCGCTGGAGTTGATGGAGCAGCTCGGCTGGAAGGCTCCCGACGCCGTGTTCGTCAGCGTCGGGGACGGCTCCGTGATCAGTGCGATCTGCAAGGGGTTC
>JBFFFX010000248.1:0-4589 GCA_041557775.1 Acidimicrobiia bacterium
GGCCCCGGCAACGCCGGGGCCTGTTCTGCTCGTCCGGATCGGGGGGCGGCGGCGCCGCTCCCCGATGCTCCTGTGTTACATCATGCCTTCCATGCCGCCGCCGTGGCCGTGCGCTGCGGGCTCTTCCTTCTTCTCCTCGGCGACCAGCGCCTCGGTGGTGATCAGCAGGGCCGCAACGGACGCAGCGTTCTGCAGCGTGGAGCGCGTCACCTTCGCCGGGTCGATGATGCCGTCGGCGATCAGGTCGCCGTAGGCACCGGTCGCGGCGTTGAAGCCCTCGTTGCCGGCACCGTGGAGCACCTTGTCGACGACGACGCCGCCCTCGTAGCCGGCGTTGACGGCGATCTGGCGCAGCGGCGCCTCGAGGGCCCGCTTGACGAGCTGCCGCCCGGCCTTCACGTCGTCGGAGCCGCCGCGCAGCTTGTCGATGGCCGACTGCGCACGGAGCAGGGCCACGCCGCCGCCGGCGACGATGCCCTCCTCGACCGCGGCACGGGTCGCCTGGATGGCGTCCTCGATGCGGTGCTTCTTCTCCTTGAGCTCCACCTCGGTGGCGGCGCCGACCTTGATGACGGCCACGCCACCGGCGAGCTTCGCAAGCCGCTCGGCGAGCTTCTCCCGATCCCAGTCCGAGTCGGAGTTCTCGATCTCACGGCGAATCTGGACCGTGCGAGCCTCGACGTCGGCATGCGTGCCGCCGCCCTCGACGATGGTGGTGTTGTCCTTGGAGACGACCACCTTGCGGGCCTTGCCCAGCAGGTCGAGCGACACGCCGTCGAGCTTGAGGCCGACCTCCTCGGAGATGACCTGGGCGCCCGTCAGGATCGCGATGTCCTGCAGCATGGCCTTGCGGCGCTCGCCGAAGCCGGGGGCCTTGACGGCCACCGAGGCAAACGTGCCGCGGATCTTGTTGACCACGAGCGTGGCCAGGGCCTCACCCTCGACGTCCTCGGCGATCACCAGGACCGGCTTGCCGGTCTGCATGACCTTCTCGAGCACGGGCAGGAGGTCCTGCACCGACGAGATCTTCGAGTTGACGATGAGGAGATACGGGTCCTCGAGCACCGCCTCCTGGCGATCCGCATCGGTGATGAAGTACGGGGAGATGTAGCCCTTGTCGAACTGCATGCCCTCGGTGAACTCCAGCTCGACGCCGAACGTCTGGGAGTCCTCGACGGTGATGACACCCTCGTTGCCGACCTTCTGCAGCGCATCGGCGATCCGCTCACCGATGGTGGCGTCGGCCGCCGAGTTGCCGGCGACGTAGGCGATCTGGTCGTGCGCGTTCGAGTCCACGGGAGTCGCCATCTCGCCGATCGCATCCACGACCCGCTCCACGGCCTCCTCGATGCCCCGCTTCATCTCCATGGGGTTCGAGCCCGCGGCGACGAGACGGAGACCGTCGCTCACCATCGCCTGGGCGAGCACCGTCGCCGTCGTCGTGCCGTCACCGGCGACCGTGTTGGTCTTGTCGGCGACCTCGCGAGCGAGTTGGGCACCCATGTTCTCCCACGGGTCGTCCAGCTCGATCTCCTTGGCGATGGTGACGCCGTCGTTGGTGATCGTGGGAGCGCCCCACTTCTTCTCGAGCACCACGTTGCGACCCTTGGGCCCAAGCGTGACCTTCACCGTGTTGGCGAGCTTGTCGACGCCGGCCTGGAGGCCGCGGCGTGCTTCTTCGTTGAACTTCAGTTCCTTGGCAGCCATGTGCGCTATCTCCTAACCCAGAATGGCGAGCACGTCGCGGGCGGACAGGATCAGATAGTCCTCGCCCTCGTACTTGACCTCGGTGCCCCCGTACTTCGAGTAGAAGACGAGATCGCCGACGCTGACGTCGAGCGGGATCCGCTCGTCGCCGTCCTCGTTCCAGTTGCCCGGACCGACGGCGAGCACCTCGCCGAGCTGCGGCTTTTCCTTGGCCGTGTCGGGGATGACGAGACCGCTGGCGGTACGGGCCTCGTCCTCTTCCTTGGGCTGGACCACGATGCGGTCGCCCAGGGGCTTCAGCTTCATTCGACTCCTCCTTGGAGTTGGGGGGTCATACATCGGATCGACGGACTGTCGCATCCTTAGCAGTCGATATCTGCGAGTGCTAGATCGTAGCAGTCTCCGCGAGCGAGTGCTAGCGGCCGTCGCCCGAGAGTGCTAGCCGACTGCCGCCGGCGACCACCTATCCGCCGGCGAGGGGCAATTCGACGATGACCCGGGCTCCACCGAGGTCCGAACTCGCGCCGATCGTCAGCCTACCGCCGGCGGATTCGGCCGTCCGGCGCACGATGTCCAGCCCGAGTCCGGTCGACTCGGACTTCGAGATCCCCCGCTTGACGACCGAGTCATCCGGGAAGCCGTCACCGCCGTCCTCGATGGCCAGGAGGGCCCTGCCGTCGGCGGCGGCGAGCCACACACTGATCGGCGTGCCCTCCGGGACGTGCGAGAAGATGTTGTCGAGCAGCGCGTCGACGAGGGCTTCGGCATCCTCTTGCGTCAGGCGCACGAGGGCCTCCGCAACGTCGATATCCACGGAAAACTCCCGCGACTGCTCCTCCGCGAGCGGCGACCAGAAGGCGAGGCGCTCGGCCACGATCGCCCGCAGATCCGTCATCGCTCCATCGGCGACCACCGGGCGGAGCGACTGCCGTATCAGGAAGTCGGCGGTGCGCTCGAAGTTGTCGAGGTCGTCCAGCAGCCGCTGCTTGCCCTCGGATTCCTCCAACCCCTCGGCGTTGAGGCGCAATGCAGTGAGCGGAGTGCGGAGGCGGTGGGAGATGTCGGCCGCGGCGTTGCGTTCCTGTTGGAGTAACCGGGTGAATCGATCGGCGAGCTTGTTGAACTCGACCGCGACGTCGTGGATCTCCCTGGGGCCGGCAGGATCGACTCGGGCACCGAACTCTCCTTCACCAAGCCGCGCCGCGGTCTCGGCGAGCTCACGAGCCGGCCTGACGATCGAGCGGCCCAACAGGTCGGCGGCGAAACCACCGAGCGCAACCATGGCGGCGCACACCGCACCGATCAGCACCCACGACCGGGTGAGCCCACGGGACAGCTCGGAACTCGGAACGACGACGCGCACGATGCTGGTCTGCCCCTCTTGATCGACGGGCGTGTAGATCACCCGACCCTCGCTCACCGTTGCACTGACCCACACGGCGTTGACCTCGGGACTCCGGCTCTCGCCCTCCAACAGGGGGGCGCCGACCACCGTGCCGTCGGGCAGGATCACCGACGCTGCAAATGTCTCGTCCGCACCAGCCAAGATCAGATCTGCCGCGTCACGTGTCTCGTCCAAGGAACGCGCCGCGATACGCCGAGCCACTTCGTCGGCGCGCCGCTCGCCGGCGGACATCGCCCGGCCCTCGGCCAAGTCGCGGACCACGAGGGTCAACGGCAGTAGAAAGGCGAGCGACACGATGAGCGTCACTGCGCTCGAGAGCAGGACAAGCCGCCGCCTCATGCGTCGGGATCGACGAGGCGGACTCCGACACCCCGCTCGGTGTGGATGTAGCGAGGCTCCGCTGCCGTCTCCCCGAGCTTCTTGCGCAACCAGGACAGATGCACGTCGATGGTCTTGTCGGGCCCGCCGTACGGCTGGCGCCAGACGGCAGACAGCAACTCGCGCTTGCGCACGACATGCCCGGCCCGCTCGGCGAGGTACGCGAGGAGGTCGAACTCCTTGCCCTTGAGGTGCAGGTCGACGCCGCGGAGCCTCGCCTCGCGGGCTTCCACATTGATCTCCAGCTCGCCCACGGTGATGATGCGGTCTGCGTCGACATCTGCCGCCCTGCGCAAGACCGCACGGATCCGTGCGGCGAGATGTTCGATCGAGAACGGCTTGACGATGTAGTCGTCGGCGCCGGCATCGAGCATCCTCACGATCTCTTGCTCGTCGTTGCGTGCCGTGGCAATCAGGACCGGCACCTGGCTCAACCCCCGGATCATCCGCAGCGCATCCGCCCCATCGATGTCCGGAAGCCCCAGATCGAGAACGACGAGATCGAAGTGGTGTGATGCCACCAACTCCAGCGCCGGCAAGCCTGCCCGTGCCGTCTCCACGCCATACCCGCGATCGACCAAACGCGAGGACAACGCCTCGCGTATGCGCACGTCATCTTCGATGATCAACACGTCGGGCATCCAACACCCACGCTACCGAACAACTCGTCACCGCGACAGGAACCAGAGTCTGGAAGCGCGAAGCCGGTGCCCTCAGCCCAGCCGCAGCCCGGGATCTACGTCCGATCGCCACGGGGTCTCGCGGCCGGCGCCGATCCAGAAGTTCGCAGCGGCGGCAATCATGGCCCCGTTGTCGGTGCACAGCGACGGCTCCGGCAAGAACAGGTCGACACCCTGGGCGTCGGCCTCGTCCGCAAGGCGCTCGCGGAGCCTGCGGTTCGCCAATACTCCCCCGCCACCCGCTACCGCCTTCACGCCCGTCTCCCGGACCGCGTTGAAGGTCTTCTCCACGAGCACGTCCACGATGGCCTCTTGGATCGACGCCGACACATCGGCGAGCGGGGGAACCTCATCGGCCGCCTTCGCTTTCTCCAAGTAGGTCGTCACCGAAGTCTTCAAGCCCGAGAAGGAGAAGTCGA
>JBFFFX010000249.1:0-4579 GCA_041557775.1 Acidimicrobiia bacterium
CCCGAGATCGACATCGCCGAGGGCGGCGAACGCGTCGTCGCCAACCGTCTTGCGGTCGATGAACAGCTGGATGCGGCCCGACGTGTCCTGCAGCGTGATGAACACGAGCTTCCCGAAGGATCGAAGCAACATCACCCGGCCGGCGACGACGGCGACAACCCCGGTCTCCTCGCCGGGAGCGAGGGAGCGATAGCGCTCGTGGAGCGACGCAGCCAGATCAGTGCGCTCGAATCGGTAGGGGTAGACACCCTCCGCCAGCCGGTCGAGGTGCTGCTGGAGGCGCTGAGCCGTCAATGGGTCGTCCGCCAGCGGCAGCTCGGCCGCGTGGGCGGGCGCCGCCGCGCCGGTTTCGGGGACATCGTTCATTCGGGGTTCCGATTCAGGTTGTAGATCAGGCGGAGACCGTCGAGCGTCAGATACTCGTCGACGGTCTCCACCGACGTGCAGTGCGGCACGATCGTAGAGGCCAAGCCGCCGGTCGCGACGCGGATCACCTCGCCGCCCAGCTCGGCGGCGAGACGTTCCATGATGCCGTCGACGAGTCCGGCGTGACCGTAGATCGCTCCGCTCTGGATGGCTTCGACCGTGCCCTTGCCGATCGGAGATCGCGGGGGCACGAACTCGACGCGACGCAGCGCCGCAGTGCCCCCGATGAGCGCGTCTGTCGAGATGACGAGCCCTGGAGCGATCGCGCCACCGAGATACTCCCCCTCGGGGCCGACAACGTCGAAGTTCGTCGACGTGCCGAAATCCGCGACGATCACCGGAGCGCCGTACTTGGCACGCGCCGCAACGCTGTTCACGATGCGATCGGCACCGACCTCCCGCGGGTTGTCGATCAGGATCGGCATGCCCGTCTTGACGCCAGGCTCGACCACCACGACGTGCTCCCCCGCCACGAGCCGTGCCACCCAGCGCAGCGGCGCCGTCAGGGCGGGCACGACGCTCGACAAAGCGATTCCCCGCACGTCGTTCGGATGGAACCCCTCCAGCTCGAGCATGCCCTTCAGCCACATACGAAGCTCGTCGGCCGTGCGCTCGCGCGTCGTCGTCAGGCGCCAGTGTCCGACCAGCTCCTCGCCGTCGTAGAGACCCATCACGGTCTGCGTGTTGCCGACGTCCAGAACCAGCAGCATCAGGCACTCATCCTCGTGGGCATCTCATCGATCCTTTGCCTCGGCAGACTCTTGTCGCGCCGCACCGACCGGCCACCACGAAACCAGGAGGTCCTCGAACACCTCGTGGCGACCCGCGATCCGGGCCAGCTGGAGCACGAGCACCGAATACGGGCGCAACCAGGTCGGAGCCTGCTCGGCGATCGCCTCGAGCTGGGCCTGCACCGTGGCAACGTCGCCTCTTGAAACCGGCCCGGTCAGCGCCGGTCGGGGACCCATCTCGAACGCGTTGGCGACCGATGCCGTCACGAGGGGCTCGGCGGCGGCAAACGGGACGCCGGCGGTTGCGAAGAGGTCGGCGGCCATCGTCAGCGCCGCGATCGGGAAGTTGGCCGCCGCGGCAGCCGCGGCGTGGTAGATGGCCTTGTCCTCGTCGGCCAGGTCGAAGGGCCGGCCGCCGAGTGATCCTGCAAGCTCGTGGAGTTGGCTCCGCAGCGGCTCGGCGGCCGTGACGGCGAACCACGCTCCCGCGAGCCGTGCCGCCCCGGCCTCCGGAGACGGCATCGTCTGAAGCGGGTGGAGCGAGCCGACGGCGAGCCCCTGCGCTCTGAGCGCGTCGAGCGCAGAAACCGACGTGAGCCCGGAGAGGTGCACGGCGGAACCGACGTGCTCCACCCGATCGGTGATCGCCGCCGCTACCGACGCGATCGCCTCGTCTCGCACGGCGAGGACGGCCAGGTCGGCTTCCGGAAGCGTGTGGCTGGTCGTCAGCGCAACGGTGCCGAGCCGGGTGCCGGCGGCTTCGGCCTGGGCGGGATCCCGGCCGACCACGGCGACGAGATCGTGACCGGCAGCGGCTGCGGCGAGAGCGAGAGAGAGTCCGGCCCTACCCGGCCCGACGATGATGATCCGCATGTGCGTCCTCGGCTTCAGTCCGCGATCGGTACCGGTACCGAGGCAAGCGTAGCGGTCTTGCGGCAGGCGGAGGGGCCGAAACAAGCGATGAGAAGCCGCTCCGGCGGGTGATCCGCCGCAAGCAGCGTCGACCGTTCGCGGCGACCGGCTACCGGGGCGGGCGGACGTAGTCGATCTGGTGCGGGATATCGCGCACTTCATCCAGATCGAGCTGTCCGCGCTCCCTCTCGAGCTGCTCGGCCGCCAGCAACGCACGACCCCGGACCCGGGCGGCCTCGTCGACGATGGCCGTCTCGATGAATCGATCGACGTCGATGCCGGCGCTTTGCAGGTGAGCAACCGCCGTGACCGCTTGATCGTCCAGGCTGAGCGTGAGCGTCTTGGCCATGTGCCGAACGTATCAGGGATCTCCGGATGCGCAAGATGACCTTCGTACCTCGTACTCGGGGCTTCACTCCCAACGCCGGTGCGCGCCGGAAACCCCGTCCCCGGGGGGGGCGCCGACGGTCACTTGGTCCCGAAGATGCGGTCCCCGGCATCGCCCAGGCCGGGCACGATGTAGCCCCTCTCGTCGAGATGACTGTCCACGGCCGCCGTCCAGATCGGCACATCGGGATGGTGCCCATGCAGATGCTCGATCCCCTCCGGCGCCGCGACGAGACAGACGAAGCGCACCTCATGGGGTCGTTTGGCCTTGATGCGATTCAAGGCGGCGACCGCCGAGTGCCCGGTGGCCAGCATCGGATCGACCGCAATCACCAGGCGATCATCGACGCGCTCGGGCATCTTGAAGTAGTACTGGACCGCCTCGAGCGTCTCGTGGTCACGGTAGAGACCGATGTGACCCACCCGGGCGGAGGGAATGACATCGAGAACGCCCTCCAGGATGCCGCCCCCGGCGCGAAGAATCGAGACGAGCACTGGTTTCAAGCCCGCCACGATCGGGGCTTGCATGGTGGCGAGCGGGGTCTCGATCTCCACCGTCTCCAGCGGGAGATCGCGTGTCACCTCGTAGCCCATCAACGCCGAGATCTCGCGAAGCAACCTCCTGAACTCCGCGGTGCTCGTCTCCTTGCGCCGCATCAGCGTCAGCTTGTGCTGGACAAGCGGGTGGTCGATGACGATCACTTCGCCGGCCATGAGGCTCCTTCCGTTCTCTGCCGCACAATAGAGATGCCGCGCCTCACCGGCCGAGAGCGCGCAGGGACTCTGCCGCAACGCCGCCCACCCGCTACAGGAACAGGTCCATGAGCCACCACAGGCCGACGGCGGCGAAGCCGACGAGGAGGAAGAGGGCGAGAGACGCACCAGCGCCGAGGCCTTGTTCGACGCGGCCGGCCTCCTGATCGGCCACGGTCGGCAGAAAGTCCGCGATCAGCTCCCCGGATGGGAGCCGCGCCTCCGGCCACACCTCCCTGAGCGGTTCGAGCACGAACCGCCTGACCGTCATTCGGGGGTGCGGCACCTGAAGACCAGGAAAGTCGATCTCTTCGTCGCCGTACAGCAGCAGGTCCAGGTCGAGGGGACGCGGCCCCCACCGCTCTCGTCGCAGCCGGCCGTGAGCACGCTCGATCTCCAATAGGGCGTCGAGCACCTCGCGGGCGCCGAGGTCGGTCTCGATGACGACGACGGCGTTGAGGTATGGACCCTGGGTAGGGCCGCCGACCGGGGCCGTCTCCCACAACGACGAGCTGGCGACGAGCGTGCCGATCCGCTCGGTGATCGCCCGACCCGCCTCGGTGAGGTGCCGGGTCCGGTCGCCGAGATTGGACCCGAGCCCGATGGCGACTCGGGTGGTCACGTCACCGGGGCGACGGGATGAGGCGCCGGCCTTCGGGACCGAGGGGGCGACCGGTGATCTCCTGGATGATCGAAGTCGCCACGATCGGGTCGTGGATCAGGCCCGCATACACGAGGTAGCCACCGAGCAGACCCACGACGGTGTCGTCGATCAGATCGCGATGGACGAGCACCGACGCCCCATCGAACGCCATCAGCGCTTCGAGTTCCTTGAACACGCCGCCGGCTTCGTCGGGTTCCATCTCGCCGACGATGGAGTGGTTCCAGTAGCGAAACCCGGCCGCCTCGTACGCGGCCTGGTTCTGGTTTCCCTGGAGCAACGAGAAGACCGAGTTGATTCCCTGCGCGGTCAGCCAGAGGATCTCCTCTTCGCGGCGAACGCGGCGGTGCTGGAATCCATGCCCGCCGATGCGCTCCGAGACCGCGAGCTTGCCCGCGATCACCCACTTGAAGCCCCTCGGCTCGAGTCCAGCCACGTCTACTCCGTCCCGTCGTGATCGTTGGTGCTGCGGGCCCGCACGATAGCGTCTGCGATGCGGGCCACCTGGAGAGCCGACGCGACGTCGTGCACCCGGATCACTGCCACCCCAGCAGCAATGGCCAGCGCCGTCGTCGCACCGGTCGCCGCATCCCGGTCTTCGGCAGCGGCGGGGTGGCCTGCCTCCTCCAGCAATCCGCCGAGAAAGCCCTTCCGGGAGGCTCCCAACAGCACGGGGTAGCCGGCTTCGACCAGCTCGTCGAGGGCTGCC
>JBFFFX010000250.1:0-4577 GCA_041557775.1 Acidimicrobiia bacterium
AATTCCTGAAGCTCTTTGTTTGCGCGTCTGAGTTCCCAGACGGCGGATTCCAGGTCTTTATTTAGCTTTTCGAGTTCCTGCTCGGCCTGGAGGCGGTCGGTTATATCGACAAACGCTTCGAGAAGAACTTGCTCGCCTTCGGCAGCTTGACCTCGCCGAGCACGTCGAAGACGCGGTCCCGGATCTCCTCGAGCGTCATCTCGGTGTGCGCCTCGAGCACCTCTCCCGTCTGGTCGCCGATGAGCGCCATCGGATCCCACGAGGCGATGGGATCCTGGAACACGACACCGATCCCCAATCCCATGACCCGGGCGTACACCGGATCGTCCACCTCATCGAGCCAGCGCCGCCGCGTCGGGCGGCGCCGCCAGCGGCGCTTTCTCGGCTCCTGCCGCATCTCCGGCCGCCCTTGGTCGAAGCGCTCGCCCCCGTACCGCACCTCGCCGCCGACGACGCGGGCCGTCGGCGCCAGCAAACCCAGCGCCGCCATCACCGCCAGCGTCTTGCCCATCCCCGACTCCCCGACCAGCGACAGGACCTCCCCGGGCCCCACCGCAAAGCTGACGTCCCGGATGCCCGGAAGCCATCCCGGACCGAGTGGGCGCTTCACCGCCGGATCAACAAACCCGCGGTCAACGCCGGCCTTGAAGGCATCCTGATCGAAGATGGCGACGTCGAGATTGCGGACCTCGAACAGCGGTGCCGTCATGACCGTTCACCGACGCCGGGCAGATCGAGCTCACGCGCCCGGAGGCACGCGCTCCACGAGTCGCCGACGGCCACCAGCGGCGGCTGCTCCTCGAGGCACGCGGGGGCGCGATGCGGGCAGCGCTCGGCGAACGAGCACCGAGTGCGCACGACGTCGACGAGGCGCGGCGGCGTGCCTTCGATCGGACGCAGCCGGCTTCCGTTGGGCCACGGAATCGAACCGAGCAAGCCGTCCGTGTACGGGTGAGTCGGGGCGTGATAGATCGCGTCCACCGGCCCCTCCTCGATGATCTGACCGCCGTAGACGACGGCGACCCGGTCGGCGATCGCCGCAACGGTGGAGAGATCGTGGGTGATGAACACCATGGCGAGTCCGCGCTCGCGTTGCATGTCCCGAATGAGGTCGAGAATCGCCCGGGCCACCGGAGCGTCCAGTCCGGTCACCGGCTCGTCGGCGATCAGCAGCGAAGGCGTCTTGATCAGCGCCGCGGCCAGCATCGCTCGCTGCGCCTCCCCCCGGCTCAGCTGGTGACGGAACGACAGGTACTTGCCGGCGCCGGGCAGCCTCACCTCGCCGAGCGCGTCGAGCACCCGCGTCGCGATCTCGTCGTCCGACAGATCGGTGTGGGCCTCCAGCACCTCGCCGGTCTGCCGGCCGACCACCTCGGCGGGATCCCACGCCCCGATCGGGTCCTGGAAGAGGATGCCGATCTCGGTGCCCATCAGCGTGCGCCACTCCTTGTCGAGCGACTCCCCCATGAAGGCCTTCTCGCGGCGCTTCTGCTTGCGCCGCTGCCAGAACGAGCTCTTCTTGCCTCGCTCCGCCGGCGAGGCCGACAGATCGAGGCGGTGCCCCATGAACGTGACCTGGCCACCGACGACCTTGGCACCGCGGCTCAAGAGGCCGAGCGCCCCCATCAGCGTCAGCGTCTTGCCGGAGCCCGACTCGCCGACGAACGCCAGCACCTCGCCCGGTGTCACGGAGAAGCTGATGCCCGGCACGGCCTCGATCCACCCGGGACCGAGCGGTTTGCCCCCGGGTTTGGCGAGCACACCGTGGTCCTCCCCGCGCACCGCAGCACCTTCGTCGAAGACGGCGATGCGGAGATCCTCGACCTCAAAGAGCGGCGGGGACAACGATCTCCTCCTCGGCTCGGGTGGCATTCCCGGCGGCCAGGACGCCACCGGCGACGATCAGGGCGATACCCGCCCATGCCAGCAGGTCGGGCGTCTCCTCGAGAAACAGCATCGCCCACACCACGGCACTCGCCGGCTCCAGATACATGAGCACGCTGACCCCGGCAACCGGCAGCAGCTTCATCCCCCGCCAGTACACGACGTTGGCGATGCCGGTGAGGAGCACGCCGAGCACCAGCAGCTCCGGCCAGTGCTCCGCCGAGTCGCGAGCGGCGACGAACGCCCAGGGGGCGAGCACGACGGCGGCCACGGTGAGCTTGCCGGCGGCGAAGACGAGTCCGCCGAGGGCTTCGGCGGCGGGCTTGGCGACGAGCATGAGGGCGGCGATTGTCGCCCCGCTGACCACGGCGGCGACGAGCCCGGCGGCGCTGGTGTCGCCGGAGGGGCGCACGACCATGAGGACGCCGCCGAACGCCAGCGCCAGGCCGACGTACACCTGGGGACACACCCGCTCGCCGAGCAGCCGCGGCGCCAGGGCGGACGCGGTGACCGGGCCGAGATAGAGCACCGCCAGGGCAATGGCCACCGTCGTCTCGGTGATCGCCAGGAAGAAGCTCGCCCAGTGGACGGCGAGCAGTGTCCCCGAGACGGCGATGCGCCACCGGTGCACCGTTGGCACGCGCAGGTTCCCCCGCAGCGCGAGCACCGTCAGCAGGGTGGCTGCGCCCAGCCACACCCGTGCTGCGGCGAGCTGCTGCCACGGCACGTCGCCGCGCACGATCAGCGGGATAGCCCCCCACGCGATCGCCACGACGGCGAGCAAGAGGGCGGCGGCGACGGGTGCCCGAGACATCGCCCCAGCTTACGGGGGCACACCGGCCCGGAGCGGCTGCGAGCGACGGTCCTTTCCGTTCAACTCGGCTGTTGCGTACTGCGCCGCGAGGTCGAGAAGCTCCGCAGCCGATACAGCGCCGTAATGGGGCAGCGTGAAACCGCCGGCGAATACCGACTCGAAGCTGTCCGGTCGATCCTCCACGATCCACTAGGACCACTTCCTGCTTTCCTGGACTTGGGATGACTTCTACGCTGAATCCCTGACGCGCCGATCGCGGGATCGGCCAGGGGAATCAAGAGGAGGAATTGCGTGAAGAACTCTCTGCGCATGGTGCTTGTCGCCGCGATCACGGTGGCGGTCACGGTGCCTGTCGTTGCAATCGCCAGCGAGCGATTCACCGATGTTCCCGACACGAACATTTTCCACGACGACATCAGCTGGCTCGCCGACACCGGCGTCACCAAGGGCTGCAACCCGCCGGACAACGACGAGTTCTGCCCGAAGGAAGCCGTGACCCGGGAGCAAATGGCCGCCTTCATGCGCCGCTTCGCCGACTACCTGGAGACGCAGGGCACGGCGAGCAACGCCGACACGCTCGACGGTCTGCACGCCGGTGAGCTGAGCCGGGCGGAAGGGGCGCACCAGATCTTCCTCTTCGATACGACAGACCAGCTGATCGAGGTCGACTTCTTCGAGATCGACATACCCGTCGCCGGCTCGCTGATCACCAATCTGGCGCTGAACTGCGAAAGCAAGCAGGGCACCATCGACACCCGCTGGGATGTCGATGTCACCATCGACGGCCAGCAGGTGACGGGCGAAGGGATCGCGCTGTACTTCAACCACAGCGAGATCGCGGGCAGAGTGTTCGCCAGCGGCAGCGCGGCGTACGTCACCCCGATCACCGCGGGGACGCACGACATCGGCTTCCGGGCACAACGCAGCGAGACCGGCAACGGAAGTCTCGACTGCGACGTGAACGAGACGGCGGTCTTCTTGGCAACGGGCTGATCCAAGCTGCCGGGACACCTGGCGGGCCACGGTCCACCTCCCGGCACTGAGCATCCGCCAGCGAGGAGTCGGGTCGTACTCGCCGACCCCACTCTTCCGCGTGGACGCCGAGGTGCAGAGCATGCCTGGACGTCGAGCCGGCCGACCAGCTCCCATGCGGACGACGGGATGGGCGTGTTCCCGGATGGCCGATCACCTCGGCCGTGCGCCACCAGGGCCGCACCTACACTCCCGCGGCATGACCGCTCCGTGCTCCCGTAACGTCACCGAAGACCGCCCGACCTTCGTGTCGCACCTCGAGTGCTCGTCCGAGGGAACCCGCTACGAGCCCGATGCGCTGTACGGCCTGTCGGAAGCCGGCAAGCCGCTCCTGGTTCGGTACGACCTCGACGCGTTGGGCGCTGCAATCGACAAGGACGAGATGGCCGGTCGGCCGCCGGACATGTGGCGGTACCGCGAGTTCCTCCCCGTCCGCAAGACCGAGAACGTCGTGTCCCTGGGCGAGGCGATGACCCCGCTGGTGGCGCTGCCGCGCATCGCCGCCGACCTCGGCGTGCGCGGCGACATCCTGGTGAAGGACGAGGGCCGGCTGCCGACGGGCTCGTTCAAGGCCCGCGGCCTCGCGCTGGCCGTGGCGATGGCCAAGGAGTTGGGCGTGACCCGGTTGGCGATGCCGACGAACGGCAACGCCGGCGCCGCCCTCGCCGCCTACGGGTCCCGGGCGGGCATGGAGACGTACGTCTTCTGCCCGGAGGACACGCCGGAGGTCAACGTTCGCGAGATCGCACTCCAGGGCGCCAACGTGTGGCGGGTCAACGGCCTCATCAACGACTGCGGGAAGATCGTCGGCGAGGGCAAGGAGACGATGGGCTGGTTCGACGTCTCC
>JBFFFX010000251.1:0-4563 GCA_041557775.1 Acidimicrobiia bacterium
ACGAGGAGGCGCGAAGGTCCGAGGCGATGACGGCCGGGTCGTTGCGTTCCATCAGCCGAAAGCCGCTCTCGCGCAACGTGAGTCCGGGTGTCGGGTGGCGGCCGGTGTGCGACCGCGGGGCGAGGCCCCAGGAGATGATCAGTTCGATGGCGAGGTGGTCGCCGTTGTCGGCGGCCGCCTGCAGCTCGGGGTGCACCGGCATCGTCGCCGCGGTCCCGATGAGCGCGAGCGAATCGACGATCGTCGGCTCCGACGCGGCGAGGTGGAGGGCGGCGAGCGACCCCATGCTGTGTCCGCAGAGGTGCGCCGAGGCGAAGCCGGCAGCCGCGATCAGGTCCCGGGTCCAGGCGGCGTACTCCTCGATGCTCAGTGGTGCGGGACCTTCGCTCTTGCCGTGGCCCGGCAGGTCGGGAGCGAGCAGGGAGTAGCCGCGGTGCGCCAGCGCCCGCATGACGAGCGCCCACACGGTGTGGTCCTGTCCGGCGCCGTGGAGCAGAACCAGGAGCGGGCGGTCCTCGGCCAGCGGTCGTCCACCGGTTGCGGCGCGCACCGTCCTGTCGTGAACCGTCAGCTCCATCTCAGGCTCGCTGGGACGCCCGCAGCCCGCGGGAGAGATCGGCGATGAGATCGTCGGCGTCCTCGAGCCCGATCGACAGCCGCACCAGGTCCTCACCGATGCCCGCCGCGGCCAGCTCGTCGGCCGACATCGTGGCGTGCGTCGTGCTGGCCGGATGGATCACGAGCGACTTGGCGTCCCCGACGTTGGCGAGGTGCGAGAAGGTGGTCAGCCGCTCGATGAACGCCTTGCCGGCGGCGCGGCCGCCCTTGATGCCGAAGCTGAAGATCGCCCCGGCGCCCCGCGGCAGCAGCTTCTTCGCCAGCTCGTGGTCCGGGTGGGACTCCAGCTCCGGATAGGCGATCCATTCGACCGCG
The DNA here is from genome assembly GCA_041557775.1 of Acidimicrobiia bacterium. Taxonomy (GTDB): domain Bacteria; phylum Actinomycetota; class Acidimicrobiia; order Spongiisociales; family UBA5794; genus DATHZQ01. Next base: position 934 of record JBFFFX010000251.1, read on the forward strand.
TCGGACGCATCCAGGAATTCGATGACGCGCCGGGTGTTGGCGACGTGGCGGTCCATGCGCACCGACAGCGTCTCGACGCCTTGCAGCAGATAGAACGCCGTTGCCGGGGCCATCGCGGCGCCGAAGTCGCGGAGTCCTTCGACCCGTGCTCTGGTGGCCAGCGCCTGGGTGCCGAACTCCTCGGCGAACCGCAGGCCGTGGTAGCTCGGGTACGGCTCGGTCATCGTCGGGAACTTGCCGGACGCCTCCCAGTCGAAGGTGCCGCCGTCGATCATGACGCCGCCGATCGCGATGCCGTGTCCGCCGACGAACTTCGTCAGCGAATGGGTGACGATATCGGCGCCGTGGTCGAGGGGGCGGAACAGGTAGGGCGTGGCGAAGGTGTTGTCGATGAGCACCGGGATGCCCGCGGCGTGGGCGATGCTGGAGACCGTCTCCAGGTCGAGGACCTCGAGACCGGGGTTCCCGAGCGTCTCGCCGACGACGAGGCGGGTGCGGTCGGTGATCGCCGCCTCGATTCCCTGGTGGTCGCGGGGGTGGACGAAGGTGGCGTCGATGCCGAACCGCGGCAGCGTCTGGCCGAACAGATTGCGCGTGCCCCCGTACACGGACTGCGAGCAGACGACGTGGTCGCCGGCGCTGAGCAGCGTGGCCACGGCGAGGTAGAGCGCAGCCTGCCCGGAGGCGGCACAGACGGCACCCGCGCCGCCCTCGAGAGCGGCCATGCGCTCTTCGAGCACGGCCACCGTCGGGTTGGAGATGCGGCTGTAGATGTGGCCGTGGCGCTCGAGGTTGAACAGCCCCGCGGCGTAGTCGACGTCGGGGAAGAGGTACGACGTCGTCTGATAGATCGGAACGGCGCGTGCACCGAAGTCGCTGTCCGGATCATGGCCGGCGTGCAGCGCCAGCGTGTCGAAATGAGGAATGCCGGGATCGACCATCTCCCGCGCAGGTTACCGGCGCCCGCCCGCCTCCGTAGCGGGCGAGCGGGCACGGTGCGTTGTCGGTCGCGTTACTCGTACGAGATCGCCTCGAGCACGTTCAGCTTGGAGGCCCGCCAGGCGGGGTAGATGGCGAACACGATCCCCAACACGGCGATGACCGCGATCCAGAAGACGAGGTCGAGGCCCGGGATCACGAAGGACGTGAACCCCTCGGCGCGGAGGGCCTGGACGACGGCCCAGCCGAAGAAGATGCCGAGTCCCACCCCGAGCCCGGCCCCGAACACCGAGATGATCGTGGCCTCGGCGCGGATCATGCGCCGGGTCTGGGTGCGGTCGAGGCCGACCGCCCGCAGCAGACCGATCTCGCGGGTGCGCTCGTAGATCGACAGCAGCATGGTGTTGGCGACGCCCACCAAGGAGATGACGAGGGTGAGCGCCAGCAACGCCGTGATCAGAGCGAGGATCTCGCCGAGCTGATCTTTCAGCTGCTCGGCCGTCTCGTCGAGGGTCTGGACGTCGATCGAGGCCGAGGCGGCCGGAACGGAGGCAATCGCCGCGCGGCCATCCTCGAGTGACACGCCGTCGGCGAGCTGGAAGTAGACCTGGGTGTCCGCATTGATGGCGAAGTTGGCGGCGTAGGCCTCGCGGCTGATGACGATCGAGTCGACGGCGGGTGAGTCCACGATGCCCTCGACGCGGAACGTACGAGCACCGGTCTGCTCGAAGGTCAGCTCGACCTCGGTGCCGAGCGTCCACTCGTTGTTCTCCGCGGTGCGCTTGGGGACCGTGATCCCCTCCGGGCTCGGTACCAGCACACCCTGCTGAGAGTCGACGGCAAAGATCTCGGCGGCGCCGGCGTTGAGCGTTCCGACGAACGTCTCGCTGTCATCGATGATGACCGCCCCGATCTGGATCGCCGTGGCGACCCGCACCTCGGGCAGCACCCGCGCCTCCTCGGCGAACTGTGTGGTGAATCCCGTGAACGCGAACTGGTTCCGCGGCTGCGCCACGATCTCGGCGTCGATGTCGCCGGTGAGGACGTCGTCGATCGTGCCCTGGATCGACGAGGACAGGATCGAGACCAGCGTGATCAGGGCGACGCCCACCATGATCGCCGCGGCGGTCGCGGAGGTTCGCCGCGGGCTCCGACCTGCGTTGCGCTGGGCGAGCATCCCGGGTACGCCTTGGAACCGGGCAAACGGAGCGCCGAGGAACCGGGCGACCGGGTCGGCCACCAGCGCGCTGAGCACGTACGCCCCGATGATCACGACGAACGCACCGAAGCCGATCGCCGTCAGCGAGGCTGCCGTGTTGTCGAAGTCGCCGAGCAATCCGCTGAGCAGGGACACACTTCCGGCCAGCAGGAGCAGCGTGCCCACGATCGCGCGGAACCGCAAGGAACGCCGCCGCGGCCGCGCCGCCTCCTCCCGCATCGCGGCGACCGGCGGAACCCGGGAGGCCTTGACCGCGGGGAGGAGCGCCGAGATCGCGGTGACGATGACGCCGACGGCGAGGGCCACGATGATGGTGCGGGGCTGGATGACGAGGCTCGTCGACGGAAGGGCGATACCAAAGGCTTCGAGCCCGGCGCGTAGCGCGATCGCGAGTCCCGCTCCGACGGCAAGTCCGATCACCGAGCCGAGCACGCCGAGGAGGATCGACTCGGCCAGCACCGTGCGCACGACCTGGGACCGGGTGGCGCCGATGGCGCGCAGCAGCGCCAGCTCCCGCAGCCGCTGCGCCACGATGAATTGGAACGTGTTGTAGATCAGGAACGTACCGACGAAGAGTGCGATGAACGCGAACACCAGCAGGAACGTGTTGAAGAAGCCGAGGGCGTCTTCGAACTCGCCGGCCTGCGCCTCGGCGGCGTCCTGGGCCGACTGCGCAAGGGCCCGCTCGGGCAGGACCGGCTGGATACGCGCCGCCAGGTCCTCGCCGTTGATCCCCGGTTCGGCGAGAACGTAGGCGCCCGTGATCCTCCCCGGCTGTCCGAGGATGTCCTGGGCGGTGGCCAAGTTGAACAGAGCGAAGGTGGCGCCGCCGAGGTTGTCTTCCTCGCCGAAGCCGACGATGCCCACCAACTCGAAGTCGCCCTCCGGTCGGGCGGGCGACGTGATCGTGACGGTGTCACCGATGGCGAACGCGCCCTCTTCGGCGCTGTTGGCGTCGATGACGACCTCGTCAGGGGCCGCCGGAACTCGGCCTTCGCGCATCACGAACCCGCCGGCGAACTCGATCGTCTCGGGGATGTACCCGGAGAATTGCGGAGGTCCCCCGCCGCCGATTGGCTCGCCTTCCTTGTCGAAGATCTCTACGCCGAAACCGTCTACGGCCGGCTCGATCGACGCCACACCGTCGACGGCGGCGACCGTCTCGACGACGGCCTCGTCGAAGTAGACCCCTTGGCCGAACGCAAACTCGCTGTCGTTGGTGATCACCACGTCGATGCCGACGTAGGCCTCGTCGAAGATGCCGGAGAAGGCTTCGTTCGTCGTGTCGGTATAGATGTAGGTGCCGGCGATGAACGCCACGCCGAGGACGACGGCGAGCGTCGACAGGGCCATCCGCGTCTTGTGCGCCAGCAGGCTCTTGAGGGCTGACTTGAACACGACTACTCCCCGAGGTGTTTCATCTGCTCGAGGATCCGCTCGACCGTCGGGTCGGCCATCGTGTCGACGACGGC
>JBFFFX010000252.1:0-4556 GCA_041557775.1 Acidimicrobiia bacterium
CCCGGCGAGGTGGACACGTCCCACGGATTGCGGACCGGGCCGAACCAGTGGTTCTCGGAGGAGAAGCCGAACGCGTATTCGTGCAGGCCGGTTCTCCCGATGACGATGGCCCCGGCCGCTTCGAGCCGAGCGACGCACGTCGCCGTGCTGGATGCGGGGTCGACGGCCAGGCTCGAACCGTTGGTCGTCGGGATTCCCTCCTGGTCGATCAGGTCCTTGACCGCGATCGGGGCCCCGGCGAGGGGGCCGGGATCGTCGCCGGCAGCGACGGCGGCGTCGATCTGCTCGGCACGGGCCATCGCCTCGCCTTCCAGGATGCGCGTGAAGGCGTTGAGACGATCTTGGGAGGCAGCCGCCGCGGCGAGATGTTGGGCGATGACGTCGACTGTGGAGCGCTCGCCGCGACGGACGGCTCCGGCGATGCGCGCCAGCGCTCCGCTGTGGCTCACTCCCATGTCACCGAGCGGTCGGACGGGAAGATGTTGACCCACAGCCGGCCGGGCGGCAGCACCATCGTTGCCCCGTCGCCGTCGGTGAGGGTGAAGAAGTCGGCGATGCTGCCGCGCTCCCAGGTGCCTTCGACCACGCCGCCGTCGTAGAAGAGGATCGCGGTGCCGCTTCCCACCGTGTCGAGCGCCGGAACCGACGAGCCGCCCTGGCCTGCAGGCGGGGAGGCCGTGTAGCGGTCGGCGGTGAGAACGAGCAGCGTGTCGACGGCGATCTGTTCCCCCTCGCCCTCGCGGTCGACCCACTCGTGCGGCGTGTCGCGGTTGAAGCGCAGGTACTGCGTCCCGTCCCACTCCCACCGCACCGACGGCCACTCGCTGGACCACGAGAGTGTGATGTCCGTGGCGTCGGCGGTCGTTTGCGTCGGGTCCCCGAACACGAGCCAAGGTCCTGGCGGCGGGTCGTCACTGTGCCCCCGGGAATCCGCTACCTCGCGGATCGCCGTCGTGCTGCCGTACAACGTCCGCTCGTAGGCGCGATTGCCCCTCGGGATGCGGAACGTGTTCGGCGACGACTCGCCGAGGAAGCTGACGCCTGCGTCCCGAATCAGGACCTGCACCCAAGGCTGCGCGCCGGAGATCTGGAAGCTGGCGCCCAGGGGTCTCACCAAGGTGGGGTCGGTCGGCCGGCCTGACCTGATCGGTCCGATGTAGTCGGTGTCGCTCGCATGGAACAGCGCGATGAACCGGGTGATCCCGGCCTCCACGAGCAGCTCGACCACGGCACCGGCGTCCTGGATACCCGATTGCGGACGAGCCGCGGGGTGGTTGTCGACCTTCACGGCGACCACGCGTCGCGTCAGCGCCGCCTCGTCCAGCACCGGGAGTCCGTTGAGCAGGGACGTCGGCCCGGTGGGGAGCGTGGTCGTGGTCGGTGCGGCCGTGGTGGTCGGTGCGGCCGTCGTCGTTGGTTCCAGGACGGGAGGCAGCGTCGTCACGGCGACACTGGTTGTGGTCTCGACCGTTTCCTCGCTGCTGCTGCAGGCGCCGACGACGAGCGCAAGGGAGACGATGAGTACGGGGACACGCAAGAATCTCACGAGATCGCGCAGTGTAGGCCCTCCCCTGAGTCATGCAGCATCGGCGCCGTCTCCGCCGAGGCGGGCAGTAGGGTCGCCGGCATGGAGGCGATGTTGACCTTCGTCGCCGCAGAGCTGTCCGCCTGCGGAGATTCGAGCGATGCCGCTGCGATGGCGGCCTACCTCAAGACCGACATGCCCTTCTACGGGGTCAAGAAGCCGGCGCGAACACCGGTGTTCAAGGGGTTGATTCGGGAGTTCCCTCCCGCGGGCAGGGCCGACTACCGGCGACGCGTGCTGGCGCTGTGGGAGCAGCCCCACCGGGAAGAGAAGTACTTCGCCATCGGGTACGCCGGGGCGTTCCCTCGCTACGTGACGATCGGGTCGGTCCCCTTGTACCGGCGCATGATCGTCGAAGGGGCCTGGTGGGACCTCGTCGACGGGGTGGCCGCGGACCTCGTCGGCAGGGTGCTCGCCGCGGATCGCGACCGGTTGTCTCTCCGGCTCGATCGCTGGATCGACGATCCCGACATGTGGCTGCGCCGCACGGCGATCATCGCCCAGCTGCGCCACAAGACGGGAACCGACGAAGCCCGCCTCTTCGACTACTGCCTCCGCAGGGCTCACGAGAAGGAGTTCTTCATTCGCAAGGCGATCGGCTGGGCCCTGCGCGAGTATGCGAAGACCGCCCCCGACGCGGTCCGGTCCTTCGTCCTCGACCACCGCGACGCCTGGTCCGGGCTCTCCTATCGCGAGGCCACGAAGCACCTCGACGTTCCGCCGCAGTGAGCGGCGAGCCGTCTCGGACCGGCCGCCCTACGATGGCGCGATGACCACGGGTACCGAGGACTATCACCACAAGCAGGAGCGCTGGGACCATCGCTATGGCACCGAGGGCTTCGTCTTCGGCGTCGAGCCGAATCAGTTCGTCGCCGCCCACCTGTCGGGCCTGCCGCCGGGGCGGGTGCTCGATCTCGGCAGCGGCCAGGGTCGCAACGCGGTCTGGCTGGCGATGCAGGGTCACCGGGTGACGGCGATCGATCTCTCGCCGGTGGCGACGGAGCAGGCGATCCAGTTGGCCGCCGACGCCGGCGTCGAATGCGAGTTCATCGCCGGCAACCTCGCCGAGTGGGAGCCGGAGCCGGCGGCGTACGACCTCGTGCTGCTCTCGTATCTGCAGCTCCCCGAGCCGATGCGCAGGGCCGTGCACGCCAAGGCGGTGACGGCGCTCGAGCCGGGGGGCCGGCTCTTCCTGATCGCCCACCACCTCGACAACATCGAACATGGCGTAGGGGGACCTCCCTATCCCGAGGTGAACTACACCGAGGAGCAGCTCGCCGAGGACTTCGCCGCCCTCGAGATCGAGCGCAACGAGCGCGTGCTGCGTCACGTGGATCGAGACGACGTCAGCGGGGACGCGATCGATGTGATGGTCATCGCCCGGCGGCCCGCCGCCTGAGTATCAGACGATCCCGATGCGCCCTACCGGCCAGTAGCGGAACTCGACCGACCAGGCTGCACTCTGGGCAGGGACCGCACCGAGCTCGCGGCTGTCGCCTGCCGACGCCGCCCGGTGGTCGCCGAGCAGGAAGATCTCATCGCTCCCGAGGCGCCACTCGCCCCCGGGGAGCGTCGGACCGTCGGCCCACGGCTCCGGCAGCACCGCCCCGTCGATGTGCACCTGGCCGTTGGCGACCGTGACCAATTCGCCGGGCAGGCCGATCACGCGTTTGACCAGTTCGAAGCCGGGCCGGTCCGGGTGATCGAGGATCACGACGTCGCCACGGACGACCGGGCGTCGGATGGCGACGGCCACCACGTAGTCGCCCGGGAGGAGCGTCGGCGCCATGGAGTGTTCGGCGATCTCGTACCGCCGCACCTTGCCCCGCAGCCAGGCGAAGCCCACGGCGAGGGCGAACGCGAAACCGGCGGCGGCGCCGCCGCGTCGCACCCTCATCCTGCTCCCGCGCTCTGCACGGAGGAGAGTGTACGGCGCACGGCGGCGCAGGCCCGGCAGGTGGTGTCGCCGGGCCGTGTAGGGTCCGGCGAGTACGCAACTTGCCCAGGAGGTGAACATGGGTCTGTTCAAGCCCCGCCGTGTCGCCCATGCCCACTGCGACCTGTTCTGTGGTGTCTACGACCCGGCTCAGGCCAAGATCGAGGCGCTGTCCGTCCTCAAGGTCGCCCAGAAGTACCAGGACTCCGACGACGAGGTGTTCCGCGCCCGTGCGCTGGCCATCAAGGAGGAACGCGCCGAGGACGTCAAGCATCACCTCATGGTCTTGTGGGCGGACTTCTTCACCCCGGCACACCGTGAGCAGTTCCCGCAGCTCGACGACTTGTTCTGGCGGGCCATCAACCAGGCCGGCAACGCCAAGAAGTCGGTCGATCCGGCCGACGGCCAGAAACTCCTCGACCTGATCGACGAGATCGCCGCCATCTTCTGGCAGACCGAGAAGGCCAAAGGCATGGGGGTCTATCCGCCGAGCTGAGAACGGTGAGACGTGGAGGGGCGCCCGGTGGTCGTGTCTGCCGGGCGCCTCGACGCGTCGGGCGCCGCTGCGGTCACCGGCGCGATTTGCTCCTGCGGCGGGCGGCCGCGTTCAGGCGTGCGCCATTCGCCGGGCCCGGTCGGCCGAACCACGCGTAGAGGATACCGCCGAGAACGAGGGACACGCCGAGGAACACCACGGTCCCCGTCACGACGGCGAGCAGGGCCACGAGCCACTCCGCTCCCAGCACGTCGCGGAGCGCCCAGGCGACACCGAAGGTGGCAAAGGCGGCGGGGACGGTGACCGGCGTTGCCCGCATCGCTCCGTCGACGACCTCCTGCCCCCGCCCGAGGGCCCCGGCTCTGCGGTACCAGATGACGGCCAGCGCCAGGGTGTAGAGCGCCAGCGCCAGGGTCGACGCCAGCGCAACGCCCTCGAGGCCGTAGGTGTCCTGCATGACGAAGAAGAGCGGGATGGCGGCCACGGTCGCCCCAGTGCCCACCGCCACCGGGGTCCACATGTCGCGGGTGGCGTAGAAA
>JBFFFX010000253.1:0-4552 GCA_041557775.1 Acidimicrobiia bacterium
ACGCTGCGGCGATGCGACGAGTCGTGGCTGCCGGCATGGGAGTCGGGTGGATCCCCCGAAGAGTGTGGGGCTCCGACAGCGGCGCGGGCACTTTCGGCGCGTTGCTGGGCGGCATCATCGGCGTTGCGCTGTGGCCGGCACCGTGGTGGATCGATCTCGCCGTCGCCGCCGCAGCAATCGGCGCCTCGATGTGGGCGGCGGCGCCCGAGGCGGGCGGCGGAGCAGACCCGGGCTGGGTCGTCATCGACGAAGTTGCGGGATCGCTGGTCGCCGTCGTCGGTCTCAGCGGGATCCCGTGGACGGTCGCGTGGGTCGTGGCCCGGCTCGCCGACATCTTCAAGATCCTCCCGGGCACCGCGCGGGCGGAGGCCTTGCCGGGGGCGGCCGGTATCACCTTCGACGACGTCGTCGCGGGTGGGTACGGTCTGGCCGTGGGCTGGATCCTCACCGTCGTGTGACGACGGCGTCAGCCGAGGGGGATGTAGCGGGCGGCGAGCACACCTTCCAACGACCGGAGCCGGACCAGCAGTTCGTCATCGATGGCTTGGTCGAGGCTGAGACCCATCATCGCACCGGCGTCGGGGCCGCGGCCGACGGCCATGTCGGAGATGTTGATGCCGGCATCCCCCAGGGCCGTGCCGACCCGGCCGATCACGCCCGGCGTGTCGGCGTTGCGCACGAGCAGCATGTGCAGCGACATCGGGAACTCGATCTCGTAGCCGTCGACCTCAACGAGCACGGCGCCGCGATGTTCCATCACCGAACCCGCGATGGCGCGATCCATGCCGGCTACGACGCCGGTGAGCCGGATCACGGAGCGATAGTCGGCCGCCTCGGGGAGCGCCTCCTCGATCACCGAGACACCGTGCCGGGCGGCGAGCACTGGCGCGTTGACGTAGGACACCGGCTCGGCGCTCACTTGGGCGAGGGCTCCCTTCAATGCGCCGAGGGCGATCGCCCGCACGTTCTCGGCGACCTCTCTGCCCCGCGCCGACACCGTGAGCCGGCCGGGGAGCCCGAACGAGAACCCGGCGAAGATCCTGCCCAGCCGCTCGGCCAACTCGAGGAATGGCCGAGCCTCCTCGCCAACGCGGCCGCCCAGGTTCAAGTTCACCGCCGATGGCACCAGGTCCCCCGCCAGAGCAGCCAGCACCGCGGTGGCCACCGCAAGACCCGCCTTGTCCTGCGCCTCCTGGGTCGACGCACCGAGATGCGGGGTCACCACCACCTGCGGCAGAGCGAAGAGGGGGCTCTCCACCGTGGGTTCCTCGGCAAAGACGTCGACCGCCGCACCGCCGACGGTTCCGGACGCAACGGCAGCCGCCAGCGCCGCCTCGTCGACGATCCCGCCGCGAGCCACGTTGATGATTCGCGCCCCGGGCTTGCACTTCGCCAGCGCATCCGTACCGATGAGACCCTCGGTGTCCGGCGTCCGCGGCAAGTGGACCGTCAGGAAGTCCGCCTCGGCCAGAACGGTGTCCAGGTCGGCCATGCGCACCCCGATGCGGACGGCGCGTTCCTCGCTGACGAACGGGTCGTAGGCCGTCACCTGCATCCCGAACGCGGATGCCCGTTGCGCAACGAGGGTGCCGATCCGGCCGAGACCCAGGATCCCGAGTGTCTTGCCGTGCAGTTCGACGCCCTCGAACCGTTTGCGCTCCCACGCTCCGCCCCGCAGCGAGGCATCCGCTTCGGCCACGCGCCGGGCTTGCGCCAGGAGCAGGGCCATAGTGTGCTCGGCGGCGGAGATCGTGTTGGCATCGGGAGCGTTCACCACCATGACGCCGGCCGAGGTCGCCGCATCGAGATCGATGTTGTCGACACCGATGCCGGCTCGTCCGATCACCTGTAGCGCCGGCGCAGCGGCGATCAGGTCGGCGTCGACCTCCGTTGCCGACCGCACGATCAATGCCGCAGCCGACCCGAGCAGCGTCCGCAATTCGTCACGGCCGGCGTCGATGGCCACGGCTACTTCGAGATGTTCGCGGAGCACATCGACGGCGGTGTCGGCGATGCGCTCGGCGATGACGACGATTGGTCTGCTCATCGGCTCCTCCGGTCGCGGAATGATGGCAGCCTCCGAGAAGACAGCCGAAATCCGGCAGCTCGCCGGTGTTGGCAACGCCCCGGCGTCTGCGCCATGTGATCGGCGACGCGGCGGGTCGCAGCCTGCCGGGCACCAATCACGGACGCGGCATCTGGGTGGTGGTCTCGACGTCGCCGGTCCGCCACCTCCCGCACGTCTCCCGGAACTCCGCGGCTCGGGTGGCGGGTGGGGTCCCGGCGGATCCGGGCGAAACGGGTCGGCTGAACGGCGCAAGGGAGGCGGTACCCTCCGCGGCGTGAACACGGACCCCCGGCCCCCGCTCCGACGTGCCCTCTGGCGCGGCATGACCGCCCGGTGTCCGCGCTGCGGATCTGGCGGGCTCTTCCGCCGCTGGGTCTCGATGGTCGACGACTGCCCCCGGTGCGGTCTCCACTTCGAGCGGTCCCAGGGCTACTGGCTGGGCTCGATGCTGATCAACCTCGCAGTGGCGATGGGAGCCTTCCTCGTGGTCTTCGTCGGGGTGATGGTGGCTACGTGGCCGGATGTGCCGTACACCGGCCTCCTCGTCGCCGTGATCGCGGTGACGGCACTGATGCCGGTGATCTTCCACCCGATCGCCCGCACGCTCTGGGTCGCCGCCGAACGCCACGTCCGGTCCAGAACCGAGCCCTACGCCTGATGGCCGACGAACGACTCTCCCGCGACACCCGGCTCCGCGCCGATATCCGGCTGCTCGGCAACCTGTTGGGCGAGACGCTGGTCCGCCAGGAGGGACCGGAGCTGCTCGAGCTCGTCGAACGTGTCCGGGCGCTGACCAAGCGAATCCGCGGGGAAGACGACGACGCAGTGCCCGCCGCTGCGTCGGAGGAGCTGACGCAGCTCCTCGACGAGCTGGACTTGGAGACGACGATCCAGCTCGTCCGCGCCTTCACGGCCTTCTTCTATCTCGCCAACGTGGCGGAGCAGGCGCACCGCCTGGACGAGGAAGGTGCCCGCGCCGACCAGCGCGGGTGGTTGGCGACGGCCGTCGATCGCATCATCGAACGCGGCGTCACCCGCGACGTCATAGACGACGTGGTGGCCCGGCTCGAGTTGCGCCCGGTCTTCACCGCACACCCAACGGAAGCCGCCCGCCGCTCGATCCTCACCAAGACGAACCGCGTGGCCGAGCTGCTCGACGAGCGGGCCGATCCCCGGCTGTCGGGATCCGACCTCGCCCGCATCGAGCGCCGGCTCGCCGAGGTCATCGATCTGATGTGGCAGACCGACGAGCTTCGCCGGGAGCGCCCCAAGCCCATCGACGAGGCGCGCAGCGCCATCTACTACTTCGATGAGATTCTCCGCGAGGTCGCCGCCGACCTCTTCGACGAGCTCGACGTTCAGCTCGAGCGCCTCGGCGTCCGCCTCGACCTCGCGGCCCGACCTCTGCACTTCGGCACGTGGGTGGGAGGCGATCGGGACGGCAACCCGAACGTCACTCCGGAGGTGACCAGCGCTGTGCTTCGCATGCAGCACGACCATGCGCTCCGCGAGTTGATCGCCGCAGTCGAACAGCTCGCCACCGACCTCAGCCCGGCGGAGACCATCGTCGCGGTGAGCGACGAGCTGCAGACTTCGCTCGCCGCAGACGCCGCCGATCTCCCCTCGACCTACGCCGTGTTCTCGGGCCTGTCCGCCGGCGAGGCGTACCGGCAGAAGGCGGCATTCATCCACCAGCGCCTGCGCAACACGCGTACCCGCCTGGCCGAGGAGACCCCGCATCGACCGGGCATCGACTATCAGTCGCCCGACGAGATGCTGAACGACCTTCGGGTCATGCGCCGCTCGCTCATGGATCACCAGGGCGAGCTGATCGCCAGGGGCTTACTCGATCGGTTGATCCGAAGGGTGGCCGCGTTCGGTTTCCACCTCGCCACCATGGACGTGCGGGAACACGCCCGAGCTCACCACGAGGTGCTCGACCAGCTCTACGCCCGGCTCGGCACTGCCTACCCGGGCGACGGCGCCGAGCGTGCGTCCGTCCTCGCCGGCGAGTTGGAGAGCCGCCGTCCGCTGGCGTCCTTGTCGACCCGCCTCGACGGCACCCCCGCCAAGACGTTCGAGACGTTCCACACGATCCGCGAATCCCTCGACCTCTACGGCGACGACACCATCGAGAGCTACGTCGTCTCCGAGACCACCGGCCCCGAAGACATCCTCGCCCCGGCGGTGCTGGCCCGAGACGCAGGCCTGATCGACCTCCACGCCGGATTCGCTCGCATCGGCTTCGTACCGCTCTTCGAGACCATCGACGAGGTACGCAACGCCGGGGGCCTGCTCGACGAGATGCTGTCGTGTGCGCCGTACCGCAAGATCGTCGAGCTGAACGGTGACCTCCAGGAGGTCATGCTCGGCTACTCGGACTCGAACAAGCATGCCGGTATCACAACGTCGCAGTGGGGCTTGTACAAGGCCTCCCGCGATCTGCGGGACGCCGCACTCCGCCACGGCGTCGAGCTGCGGGTG
>JBFFFX010000254.1:0-4551 GCA_041557775.1 Acidimicrobiia bacterium
CCGCGTTCCGTCTCACTCCCGCCGCTCCGCCCGACCTGGAGCCCCGGCTGGCACGACGCGGCTATGTCCCAAAGCCGGCCGTGGACGTCATGGTGCGGCCGATCGGTAGGGCCGCCAACGGTGGGGGCGTGCGTCTCGAAGCCGCACCGTCCGAGACCTGGTTCACCACCCTGATGGCGGTGCGCTTCCCGGGCGGGACCTCGGCGGAGGTCGTGCGACGCATGTTGGCGAGCGCATCGGGTCCGATCACCTACGCCTCCATCTCCAACGCGAGCTGCATCGAGTCGATGGGCATGGGAGCGGTCCACGACGAACACGTCGCCGTCTACGTCATGCACACGGACCCAGCCCGGCGCCGCCGCGGCATGGGTGCGCACATCCTCGATGCGCTGCTCGCCTGGGGACGAGCCGAGGGAGCGGGCGCCGCGTTCCTCCAGGTGCAGTCGGAGAACCCAGGAGGGCTGGCCTTCTACCGGCGCGCCGGCTTCAGGACGGTCTATCGCTACTGGTACCGCATCGGGCGTTGACTCGGCGAAGGAGCCGAGCCGAGAGGAGACACGGCCGGCCGCAAGGGGAACCGTCAGCCGCGGGGGCCTTCGAGCACGCAAGCGGCGACGTGGTCGGCGCCGCGCACCGTCAGTGGGACCTCGTCGGCAGGAGTGAAGCGCAGCCGGACCTGCTTTCCGTCCACGGTCAGATCCGCGAGCGCCGCCCGCATCGATGCCGGAATCCCATCGCCGTCCAGCGTTGCCGCGAGCCGGTCGGCGGCGGCCGCCTCCTCGAAGGTGAGCCAGGCATCGAAGTCGTCGTTGCGGGTCACGCCGCTCAGGGCGTCGAAGACACCGTCGGTGTCCTCGAGCCACCGCACGACGTCGTCGACCTCCCAGCCGCACGCCGGCGTCGCCACCGGACACCGCGTGTGGAAGCGGCAGCCGCGGGGCGGACGGGCCGGGTCGGGGATGGCGCCTTCCAGCGTCTGCATCTCCTGGTCCGTGTCGCCTTCCAGATCAGGGGAGGCGGCGAGCAGCGCCTCCGAGTAGGGATGCTCGGCGCGCTCGAAGATCGCCTCCGTCGGGCCCGCCTCGGCCACCTTCCCCAGGTACATCACGACGATGCGGTCGGCCATGTGCCGGACCACGGACAGGTCGTGGGTGATGAACAGGTAGGCGAGGCCGCGCTCCTGTTGCAGCTCGTGGAGCAGGTTCAGGATCTGGGCTTGCACCGACACGTCGAGGGCGCTCGTCGGCTCGTCGAGCACGATCAGGTCGGGATCGAGCGCCAGCGCCCGGGCGATCGAGATGCGCTGCCGCTGGCCGCCGGAGAACTGATGGGGATAGCGGTAGAGGTGCTGCCGTCCGAGGCCGACCTGCTCCAGCAGATCGACGACCTGCGCCGTCAGCTCGGCTCCCGAGGCCTCGCGGTGCACCTGGAGTGGGCGGCCGACGATGTCCTTGACGAGATGGCGCGGGTTGAGCGAGGCGAAGGACTCCTGGAACACCACCTGACAGTTGCGCCGGTAGTGCTTCCACGCCTCACCGGCCATCCGGTCGACCCGGTGGTGCTGCTCGAGGTCGTGGAGCCCGCGGAGCTGCGCTTCGGTGCGCTCGGCGGCAGGCACCGCGAGCAGTCCGTCGAGGGCCGCCTGCTGGTCGGCGGTCAAGCCGAAGTAGACGCCGCCCCCGGTCGGGTCGGTGAGACCGCTGACGCAGCGACCGAGGGTGGTCTTCCCGCAGCCGCTCTCGCCGACGAGGCCGAGGGTCTCCCCCCGCTTGAGATCGAAGCTGACGCCGTCGACCGCCCGCACGTGACCGGCGACGCGCTGCAACGCGCCTTCGCGAATCGGGAAGTGCTTCTCCAGGCCGCGCACGGCGAGGAGGTGATCGCCGTCAGGAGTCCGCAGCCCGTCGGTGGCGGGCCGGCCGGCCATCAGCGCACCGTCCGATCGAAGCTCGGGACGACCGGTGTCCCCTCCGGAGCGCCGTAGATGAAGCAGGCGACCCGATGACCGTCGCGCAGATGCGACGTCTCCGGATCGGCAGTGGTGCACACGGGAGCTTCGTGAGGACACCGGCCCGCAAACCGGCAGGCGGGCGGCGGCTCGACGAGCTCGGGAACCGTTCCGGAGATCGCCTCGAGTCGCCCCCGCTCGTGGCTCGCCGACGGGATCGCGGCGAGGAGCCCTCGGGTGTACGGATGCGACGGGTCCGAGAAGATCTCGTCGGTCGACGCCGACTCGACGATGCGGCCGGCGTACATCACCGCAACGCGATCGCACACGCGGCGCACCAGCGACAGATCGTGGCTGATGTACAGCACCGACGTCTGGT
This sequence comes from Acidimicrobiia bacterium, assembly GCA_041557775.1. Classification (GTDB taxonomy): domain Bacteria; phylum Actinomycetota; class Acidimicrobiia; order Spongiisociales; family UBA5794; genus DATHZQ01. The sequence goes on from JBFFFX010000254.1 coordinate 2,328, forward strand.
GGCGCTGTTGCAGCTCGCGAATCAGTTCGAGGATCCGGGCCTGCACCGTGACGTCGAGCGCCGTCGTCGGCTCGTCGGCGATCAGCAGATCGGGGTCGCAGGCGAGGGCTTGGGCGATCATGACCCGCTGCCGCATCCCCCCCGACAGCTCATGGGGGTAGCGGTCCATCACCTTGAGCGGGTTCGGAATCTGGGTCGCGGCCAGCGCGTCGGCGACTCTGGTGTCGGCGGCGGTGCGGAGCCGGTTGCGGCGGCTGCGCAGAGGCGGCAGCGCCAGCATCATGTCCTCGAGGCGACGGGTCCGCATGCCGGCTTTGCGGCGCAGCAGGGCGCCCACCGCCCCCCTCGCATCGCCATCGAGACCCACGTCGTCGAGGATCTCCGCAGATCGATGCTGATAGAACACCTCGGAGAGCTGGTCACGAATCGACAGCGCCGGATTGAGCGCCTTGCCGGGATCTTGGAAGATCATCGCGATGCGGTCGCCGCGGATGCCGCGCATCTCGCGATCGCTCATCCCGAGCAGATCGACGGTGTGGTTCCCCGTGTCGCCGCACGCCGGGCAGCCGGCGCCGCCGCAGTCCGAGCACGGCGTCGGTATCCGCCCGCTCTGGTGGCAGCGCTCGCATCCGTCCCCGTCGCACGACGGGCAGGTGTGGTGCGGCCGGAAGAGGATCGAACCGCCTGCCTGGATCCCGGGCGGCATCGGAACGAGGCGCAGGAACGAGCGGGCGGTGACGCTCTTGCCGCAGCCGGTCTCGCCGACGAGGCCGAGCGTCTCGCCGTCGGCGATGTCGAACGACACCCCGTCGACGGCGTGCACGACGCCGGCCTTCGAGTGGAAGTGGACCCGCAGGTCCTGGACCGACGCCACCGGCGTCGTTGCGGTGGGCTGCACCCGTCCGGCTTGGTCGGCGATCGTCATCGGGCCGTCTCCGTCCGGGGGTCGAGCACGTCCCGCAGGCCGTCGCCGAAGAGGTTGAACGCGAGTGCCCAGAGGAACACCATCATCCCGGGGAACGTCGAGGCCCACCACCGTCCCGCCGAGATGCCCGCCTGGCCCTCGGAGACCAGCACGCCCCACTCGGCGATCCCGGCCTCGGACAGACCGATGAAGCTCAACGTGGCGCCGACGAGGACGATGTTGCCCATGTCGAGTGTCGCCTGCACCACGACCGGGGTGATCGAGTTGGGGAGAATGTCGCGGCGATAGATCCGCCACTTCGAGTCACCGATCACCCGGGCGGCGTCGACGTACTCGTTCTCCTTCACGTGGATGATCTGGGCACGCATGATCCGGGCGTACTTCACCCAGAACACCACCGCCAGCGCCAAGATGATGTTGCGGAACGACGCTCCCAGTACCGCGGCGATCGCCAGGGCGAAGATCAGCTCCGGGATGGACAGGAACACGTCGACGATCCGCATGAGGATCTCGTCGACCTTGCCGCCGCGGAACCCGGCGAGGCTCCCCACCGCCACCCCGATGATGACGGTGAGCGTCACAACGATCAGCGAGAGCCGCAGCGAGGTGCGGGCACCCCAGATGACGCCGTAGAGGACGTCGCCGCCAACGTTGGTGGTGCCCAGCGGGTGCCCCGGAGAACCGGGAGGCACTGCAACGGCTCCCCAATCGCGCGGCATCTGATAGGCATCGGGGGTGTTGGGCTCGATCAGCACCGGGGCGAACAAGGCCATACCGATCATGAGGACGATCATCACTAGGCCGGACATCGTGGTCGGGTTCTTGAGCAGCGACCCGGTCAGCTCCCGGCCGCGCCGCAGGCGCACGCGCCACGCCGAGTCGGGAACGGTGCGGGAAACCCGGGGCGCTGCCTGATCCACCATCGCTACTCCCCCAGCACGACGCGACGGTCGAGATAGGCGTAGATGACGTCGACCACGAGATTGACGACCAAGAACAGGACCGACGTGAAGAGCACGTAGGCCATGATCGTGGCCTGGTCGCCGCGCAGCACAGAGTCGGCCATCCACCGGCCGAGTCCGGGCCACTGGAAGATGATCTCGGCGACCACGCTTCCTTGGAGCAGGAAGCCAAAGCTCAGGCCGATCACGGTGACGGTCGGAATGAGTGCGTTGCGCCTCGCATGTCTGCGCAGTACGAGGCGCTCGGGCAGCCCCTTCGCCCTCGCCGCGTCGACGTAGTCTTCCTGCAGCTCCTCGACGAGCGACGAGCGCATCATGCGGGCGATGATCGCCGTCG
>JBFFFX010000255.1:0-4542 GCA_041557775.1 Acidimicrobiia bacterium
ACGATCCTCGCTCTGCTCATGGCAGCCTGCTCCGGCGACGGAGCCGCCGACGGCGGTGCAGGGACCACGACGACGACGCCGACCACGGGAGCGACGGCGGACGGCGCGTCCCCGACCGCCGCCGGGGCGGCCGTCGCCGAGCTGGGAGATGCCGCCGATGCCGCTCTCGCAGCCTTCGGTCCCGCCGGCGCGATCGACGGCGAGGTGCTGGTGCTCGTCGGTCGCGTGGTCGACAGGGCCGGCTCACCCGTCGCCGGCGCCGTCGTCGAGATCTGGCAGACGGACACACAGGGCGTCTACGACCACCCCGACGATCCGGGGACGGCGAGCCGCGATCGATCCTTCCAGTTCTTCGGCACCGCGGCGGTCGACGAGGAAGGGGTCTACTCGTTCCGCACCATCCTGCCCGGGCGGTACGAGCCGCGCCCCCCGCACATCCACTTCAAGGTCAAGGCGGGCGGCGCCACGCTGCTGACGAGCCAGTTCTACTTCAGCGATGACACCGCCGAGCTCGCCGGCGAAGCGCTGTTCACGGCCGCGGGTGCCGACGGCGAGGAGCTGCTCCTCCAGCTCTACGAGCGGGATGACGTCCTCGTCGCACGCGGCACGATCGTCCTCGCCACGGGCGAAGGCGGCGAGCTCACGCCGACACCGTCGCAGGCCGAGGGTCCCTACTACCCGGTCGTCGATCTCGGCGCCTACGACAACGATCTGCTCCCCGGATAGCCGCAACCGCGGCCACCACGGCTCGGTGCCGGCCCGATTCGGCCCGTTGGATCCGAGAACCACGAAGGGCGGGGTCCCCGGCAACCTTCCGGGGACCCCGCTCGTGAGGTGATCGGACGATCACCCAGGAACATGAGCGGACCGTGCATCCGACTCATGCGCGGCAGACGTGACAGCCGAAGGAGGCAAACCCGGCACACGTCGCAACCGACCGTCGACCAGTTCCAGGCCCCGCTCGCTCAACGCAGGAGCGGAGCGGCCCGTGAGCAGTTCGTACGCCTTCGCCAGGGCGAGGTCGTCGGCGGGACCGACCATCGCCGGGCGCACACCGGTGAACGCCCACGCCACGACCGATGCCGCATGCTCGCCCCCGGCCTCCCCCCACACCTCGTGGCTCCACGACTCCAGGCCGCGCAGCTCGAGGAACGCAGCCGCCTTCACGTGCTTCGGGGCCGGCTGAGCCGCCGCGAGCGACCCCGCCCATCGACTGCGTCTGCGGAGGGCTGCGAAGTGCTCAGGCGTCGGCCGGCAGCAACCGCAATGCCTGCCCGTTCGGCGCACGCATCGCCCGGAAGTGGCGCTCGTCCAGGGTGAAGATGTCGACCGTCCGGTGGCGATCGGCGAGCACCAGGAGCGAGGCATCCGCCAGCCCGATGCCGAGATCGGCGTAGCGCTCCACGATCTCTCCCGCCGCGGCCACATCCGCGGAGTCGATCGCAGCCAGCTCGTAGGCGCCGCGCTCCACCTCGTCCAGCAAGGCCAACTCTGCGGCAATGCCCGCGTGGCGTCCGATCAGATAGTCGAGCTCGGCAAGCACGAACGGCGACAGTATCCGTCGCGAGCTCGCGGCGAGGACTTCCGCACATTCCGCATGGAGCCGTTGATCGGCGAACATCGCCGCCAGCAGGGCGCTGGTGTCGACGATCATCTGCCGAAGCCCTCGGCGAGCGCCTCGTCGACCCGCTCTGCAAGCGCCGGATCGCCCAGTCCGGTATCGACCAGCGGAAGCCGCGGCGTCGGAGCCCTTCGCCGGGCGAGTGCCTCGGCGATGGCCTCGCGGATCACCTCGGCCTCGGTACGGCCCTCGGCCTGGGCGGCGCGTTCGACCTCGGCCTTCATGCCGTCGGGCAGGTAGATCGTGGTGCGCTTCACGCCATACATCATGCCATACATACGCCCCATTATGGGTCGCTGCCGCGACAGATACGTCGCCACTCGGAGCGGCTCGCCGCCCGGCCGGGTCGCTATCGCACCAGGCCGCCGCGGCGTTGGTGGGCGTGGCCGATGACCGTGAACGACTTCGGGTCGGCGCTGCGAATCGCCTCGACGAGGCGCGGCGCCTCGGCCCGGCTGACCGTGCAGAACAGGATGTGGTGGACCTGGTCCGTGTACATGCCGGTCGCCTGCCACTCGGTGACGCCGACGCGCATCGTGTCGTAGACGACGGCCGCCACGACGTCGGGCTGGTCGGTGACGATCGTGAGCGTGCGCACCACGCTCGGGCCCTCGAGCACGTAGTCGAGCGCGAGACCGTTGACGAAGAGCAGCACGACGGCGTACAGCGCCTTCTCCCACCCGAACGTCGCCCCCTGCAGGGCGATGATGGAGCCGTCGAGCAGCAGGTAGATCTGGCTCACCGGGAGCCCGGTGCGAAGCTGGACGATGCGGCTGATCACGCCGGTCCCGGCCGCAGTGCCCGCGGCCCGGAACACGAGCCCGGCGCCGATCCCGGAGACGACCCCGCCGAACAGCGAGACCAGCAGGAGATCGTCGGAGAGGCCGCCGGGGAAGATCCGCCCGATCGTGTCGACGCCCAGGTTGTAGAGCAGCACGACGTACAGCGTGCGGAGGAGGAAGCGGCGTCCTCCCAGGGCCCGGTACCCCAGCACGAGCACCGGGATGTTGAGGAGCAGCATCGTCAATCCCGGGACGAAGCCCGTCCAGTCGTTGACGACCAGCGCCAATCCGCCGACCCCGCCGCCGGCGATTCCGTACGGAAGCATGAAGGTCCGGAACGCATAGATGAGCAGGACGGCCCCCACCGTGAGCAGACCGAAGTCGGCGCCGAGCCTGATGGCCTCGGCGCGGGTGGGCCGCGGCAGTGAGCGAACGGATGAGAGCAAGCGCAACATGGCAACCTCGTCGAAAGCGGCGGGAGTGTACCGGCTCCGCACGGCGCCCAGGCCGGGCTGCCCCGGCGGCGGCGAAAGTCCCCTGCCGTCCGTCCGACGGTCGGACCACGACGGGAAGTTCAGCCCTACCGGCAACGGGGCAGACCCTGGACCATCGACCTGTTGGGCGACCCACGGAGATCACCATGACCCCAGGCAAGATCATCGGCACCGTCATCGGCGCCATCGCCGCCATCGCCGCCATTGGCTTGGTCATGGCCGGCGCTTTCACCATCTGGGCATTCGGCACACAGCGCGACGCCGACGGCTTCATCGACAGCCCCACGTACGACCTGGCGACCACGGGCTACGCCATCGTGTCGGAGGACGTCGACCTCGGCTCAGGGCCCAACGAGTGGTTCCCGTCCGGCTTCGCCGATGTCCGCTTCGACGTCGAAGCCGAGGGCGGCGACGCCGTCTTCGTCGGCATCGGGCCCAGCACGGACGTCGCCGGCTACCTCGGCGGCGTCGCCCGCAGCGAGGTCACCCGATTCGGCGATCAAGCCGATGATGTGGACCTCGCGGAGCTGCCCGGTACCGCACCGGCGAGCCCGCCGGGGACGCAGGGCTTCTGGGCCGCCTCGAACGAGGGCCCCGGGCTGCAGCAGGTCGCCTGGGACGTCGAGCAAGGCGAGTGGACGGTCGTGATCATGAACGCCGACGCGAGTCAAGGCGTGGCCGTCGGCGCCGAGGGCGCCATCAAGATCAGCGCGCTGCTCGCCATCGGGATCGGCATCCTGCTCTTCGGCCTGGTGATGGGTGCGCTGGCCGCGGCGCTGCTCGTCTGGGCCACCCGTCCCACCCGAGCGGCCGCCCCCATCGAGAGGGCGCCGGTACCGGCCGGAACGTACGGTCCCTACCCGGTGCTGCTGGAGGGCGACATCGATCCCGGCCTCACCCGCTGGATGTGGCTCGTCAAGTGGCTCCTGGCGATCCCCCACTTCATCGTCCTCGCATTCCTGACGGTCGCCTTCGTCGTGATGACCGCCGTGGCCTTCTTCGCCATCCTGTTCACGGGGAGGTACCCGAAGTCGATCTTCGACTTCAACGTCGGTGTGATGCGCTGGATGTGGCGCGTCGAGTTCTACACCTTCGCCGCCGCCGCCACCGACCAGTACCCGCCGTTCACGCTCGACGACGTGGAGTACCCGGCCCGGCTCGATGTGGCCTACCCGGAGCGCTTGTCCCGCGGGCTCCCGCTCGTCAAGCTGATCCTGGCCATCCCCCACCTGCTCATCGTCGGCGTCTTCACCAGCGGTGTCATCTGGTGGACGATGGACACCGGTGACGGCAATCTCGCCCTCATGGAATGCCTCGACGCGGCAACGGGCAACCCGCGTTACGTCATCTGCGCCGTGGGACGGGACGATGGCGATTACGTCTTCACGCCCTTCGGCCATCTCGCCGACGGAAGACGACAGACCGCCAGCACCGTTATCGGTAATCGCATTGTAGAGACCGCGGTCACGTGCAATGATCAGAAAATCGAACATACGGCGCTGGGTGATCGGGTCACCGATCTGAACGGCCGTCACCGGTGAGCCTTCGTGGAGCTCTTCGGAGGAAAAGGTCGCACCGTGGATGCCATCTTTGCCGACTCGCCCACCGGCCATGACGATGCGGTCACCAACCAGGGCCTGTTTAT
>JBFFFX010000256.1:0-4523 GCA_041557775.1 Acidimicrobiia bacterium
CCTACGACTCGAACCAGCAACGACTCGACTCGCTTCTCGCCTGGCTCCACGACTACAACTGGCACCGACTCCACACCGAAGTCAACGGGCCACCAGCCAGCCGGCTACCCGTCAACAACGTCTGCGTGAAGGACAGCTAGCCGGTGTCTTCGGAGAGTCGGGCCTCGAGCAGCGCCAGGAACTGATCAGCCGCCCGGGAGCCCTCGAGGAGGGTCCCCCGTCCGTCCTGGATGAGTGCGAACGACGGCGTCTGGGAGACGATCCCCCGGGCGTCCTCCATGTCGGCCAGCACCCGTTCCAGCGCTTCGCGCCCGGTGAGGCATGCGTCGAAGGCCCCACCATCCAGACCGAGACTTGCGGCGAGCTCGCGCAGCGCCGCGTCGGTGTCGACGCCGTCGCCGGCCCAGCGGTCGACGGTTGCGAACAGCAGATCGTGCATTTCCCAGAAGCGGCCCTGATCCCCTGCGCACTCCGACGCCACGGCCGCAGCCGGCGCGCTCGGGTGAATCGGCAACGGCAGATGCTTGAACACCCACAGCACCTGACCGGTCTCGACGAGCGCCTCGTTGAGAACGGGCTGCACCTCGAGCGCATGATTGGCGCAGAACGGGCATTCGAAGTCGCTGAACTCGATGACGACGAGCGGCGCGTCCGGGTTGCCGAGGTAGTGATCGCCGGCGACGTTGACGCCGGGACGATCCGGATCGGGCTGCAGGCCTGCCGCGTCGGCCCAGAACGGGAGGCGGGCCGCTTGCGACTGATCGCTCGTCGCCGTGGCGCCCGGGGGCGGCTCGCCGGCGAGCAGCGCGTCGAGAGAGGCAACGAAGGCCTCGACGGGTTGCGCACCGATCAGTATGTAGCCGTCCTCCAGGTCATCGGCGATGAGATGGAAGCTCGGCGTGCCGGAGAATCCGAGGGCCTGACCGTCGGCGATCCCGGCGTCGATCACCTGCTGGTTGACACCGGACGCCACGCAGGCGGCGTAGGCCTCCTGGTCGACTCCGACCGCGGCCGCCAGCGCAGCGAGGAACTCCCGAGGATCAGGCAGATTGGTCCACTCCCCCTGGCGAGCGAAGATCTCGTCGTGAACGGCCCAATAGAGCTCCGGGCTCTGCTCCCCCGCACACAACGCGGCGGTGTGCGCCGCCGGTGCGGTCGGATGGATGCCGACGAGCGGGAACTCGCGGAACACGAAACGCACCAGACCAGTCGCCGCGTACTGCTCGAGCAGCGCCGGCGCGCTCTGCAGGGTGTGCCGTCCGCAGAAGGGACACGCATAGTCGCTGTACTCGACGATCGTCACCTTGGCGTCCGGACTCCCCCGGTAGGGGTATCCCTCCTCGGTGAACCCCACCTGGAGACCGTTCGGTGCGGTGTTCGGCGCCGCCGGGGAGGACGCCTCGATGCCCAGGAACCCGAGGTCGAGCGGGGCGTACGTGTCCGTCGTCGTCTCTCCGGCGGAACCGGAGAACGGAGCGGGTGAGCTGCGCTCCGGATCCGCAGGGATGTCGATCTCCTGGAAGCCGACGTCGCCGCCGCCGCAGGATGCGACGATCAGCACCAAGGCAAGCCCCCACCGGAACCGGTGCTCGGGAAGCGCACGAGTCGCGCGTGTCCGTCTCACGAGTCGACCGCCATCGCCCCGGGCTGTGGGAGCGCTTGAAGCTCTGCGAAGACTCGCTCGAGATCCTCGGTCTCGATGAGCCCGGCGGCGCGACCGACGACCGTTCCATCGGGGGCGGTGAACACCCAGAACGGGAACGCGTTCACGCCGAGCTGCCGCGCCAGTTCGCCGTCCTCATCGACCAGCACGGGGAAGGGGAATCCACTCGTATCGAGATAGGGCACGAGGGGATTTGCCGCTGCGTCATCGATGGCCGTCGTCACCGAGATGAGCTCGAAGCCCGCCAGAGTGGACGCGTTGGCGGCATGCCACTGCGCCATGAGCGGCAGCTCCTGCTGGCAGAACGGACACCAATGAGCCCACACCATGTACACCCGGGCGACACCGTCGGCCGGATCCACGATCACGTCGGTGCCGCTGTAGTACTCGCGAGCCTCGAGGCGGTCGAGCGTACGACCGAGAGCGGGATCCGGTCCGGAACCGAGGAAGCGGGGAAGATCACCCCCGACCTGAGCTGCGGGGCCGGTGCTCGGCGCCTCCGACCGGTTGGCCCCCGCCGCGGCGCCCAGATCCGGAGCGGCGTCGAGGGGAGAGACGGCGGTCGCAGCACCGAGCAGATCGACTTCGCTGCGGAGCTCCTGGACATCCGATCGCGTGCGCAACACGGCGGTGAGCACCACCGCCTGAAGCACGATCACCACCAGCGCGACGAACACGACCATTCGTCCCGGCCCGCTCCGCCGCGCCCCCATCTCCGCTTCGCGATCGATCATGCGCTACCTCTCGTGACCTTCGCCGGGAGCGGCCCCTTTCCTACCGACCGCCGGCCCAACCTCGGATCAAGGCTACCTCGCCTCGAAGGAACCCGAACTCGTCCTTCGTCGCGGCGGCAACACCCACGCGGCGGAGCTGGCTACGCTCGGGTCGCCATCTGTGGAATGCACATGACGTACGATCAGTCCCATCCGATCTTTGCGCTCAGCGACGCGCTCGTCGACGAGCTCTGCGACCTCTACCCCGACAGCGCAACGTACCTCGGCATCACCGGCTACGACGATCGGTGGAGTGACCTGTCGCCTGCCGGCGCCGCGACGACGGTCGCACGGCTGACGGACATGCAGAGCCGGGTCGCGGCCCTGCCCCCGGCGACCAATCGATGGGAGGACATCGCCGTTGCGGTCGCCCATGACGAGCTCGACCGGCTCATCGACTACTACGCCAGGGAAGCTCACCTGCGCGACCTCAATTCCATCGCTTCGCCGGTGCAGGGACTGCGCGAGCCCTTCGACCACATGAACCGCGAGTCTGCCGGCGCATGGGAGAACATCTGCAGCCGGCTCGAGCGCCTCGATGAGGTGGTCACCAGCTACATCGCCTCCCTCGAGCAAGGTCGTCGTCGTGGCATGACCGTGGCCACCCGCCAGGTCGAGGAAGCCGCCCGCCAGGCAGAAGTGACGGCATCGGAGAGATCCTCGTTCACGAGCCTGCCCGACGAGTACGACGAAGCCGGGATCGGCGATGACACGCTCCGCGCCCGGCTTGTCGCCGGTGTCGCAGCCGGAAAGGCGGCCTTCGCCACGCTGGCCGCGTACCTGCGCGAGGAGTACGCCGCCGATGCCGGCGAGATCGACGCCGTGGGTGAAGAACGGTATCGCTGGGAGGCGGCGCGCATGCTCGGCACCGAGATCGACCCCCACGAGACCTACCGCTGGGGGTGGAGCGAGGTCGCGGCGCTTCGCGCGCGAATGGAGGAGGTCGCAGAGGACATCGTCGCCGGGGGTGGCGTCGCCGAAGCCCTGAAGGTGCTGAAGACGGATCCGGATCGCCTCGCCGCCACCCCGCACGACCTGGTCAGCTTTCTCGAGGACCGTCTCACGGAGGCGCTCGAGCGGTTGGCAGGGTCGCATTTCGACGTACCGGAACCCATCCGGCGCTGCGACGTCAAGCTCGCACCGCCGGGGGGATCGCTCGGGGCGTACTACGTCGGACCCAGCGAGGACTTCACCCGCGCCGGTTCCGTGTGGTGGTCGATCGACCGCAGCACCCCGACGCCCCTGTACGACAACGTCACGACCGCATATCACGAGGGCTTCCCCGGTCATCACCTTCAAATCGGCGTCCAGGCGTCATTGCGCGACCGGCTCAGCCGCATGCACCGGCTGTGGACGTGGATGTCGGGAAGCGGCGAGGGCTGGGCGCTCTACGCCGAGCGTCTGATGGAAGAGCTCGGCTACCTGGACACCCCCGACTACGTGTTCGGCTACCTCGCCGCCCAGATGCTCCGCGCCTGTCGAGTCGTCATCGACATCGGCTCCCACCTCGAGCTCGAGCTGCCGGATGATCAGCCCTTCCATCCCGGCGAGACATGGACGTACGACATCGCCGTCGAGATGCTGGAGAACTACGCAACCCTCGACCTGGCGAACGCCAGATCCGAGGTCAACCGCTACCTGGGCTGGCCGGGCCAGGCCATCGCGTACAAGGTCGGTGAGCGTGAGATCCTCAAGATGCGCGATGAGGTGCGCGAGAAGATGGGTCCGGCGTTCGAGGCGAAGGCGTTTCACAGCCGGTTGCTCGAAGTCGGTCCCCTGGGACTCGACGTCGTCCGGAAGTTCGTGCTCGACGGCTGATGCAACCCATAGGCCGTTCGTGGGGTTCTCCTCCGTGACGCCGCGGCGAGGAGCGCAGCCTTGATGACCATGGAGAGAACGGAAGCCACCGACTTGGGCCGACTCGCACGCCGCCTCGCCGATCATCGAGACCGGGCGTTCGTCGACCTCGTGCACGCGTTCCACCACGGCCTGTACTCGGGTGCGCTCCGGCTCACCGGCAACCGTCAGGATGCCGAAGAAGTGACCCAGGAGGCCTTCGTGAGGGCCTACCGGGCGCTGGGTCGATA
>JBFFFX010000257.1:0-4395 GCA_041557775.1 Acidimicrobiia bacterium
ATAGATGCTCTGGGCGTCCCCATGAAGGCGCACCTCGATGCCCTCGGACCGGAGCCGGGCGGCGAGGATGCGTGCGGTGTTTGCGTCGCCGATCGTCGTCAGGTGCACGAACCTGGCCGGCTGCTGCGAATCGGGCATGTCTTCATTCTGCCCGGCTCCCTGGACAAGCTGCGCAGAAGTACGCCCCCGCAGCGACGGGGCCGGGGTACCCTGCGATCGTGCAGCGGCGAATCTTCGGCATCGAGACCGAGTACGGAGTCACGTGCACCCTTCGCGGCCAGCGACGCTTGTCGCCCGACGAGGTGGCGCGGTATCTGTTCCGTCGTGTGGTCAGTTGGGGACGGTCGTCGAACGTCTTCTTGGAGAACGGCGCCCGGTTGTACCTCGACGTCGGCAGCCATCCCGAGTACGCCACTCCCGAATGCGACAGCCTGTACGACGTCGTCGCCCACGACAAGGCGGGGGAGCGGATCCTGGAGGGTCTGCTGCGGTCGGCGGAGCGCCGGCTCGAGGAAGAGGGGATCCGCGGCCAGATCTACCTGTTCAAGAACAACACCGATTCGGCCGGCAACTCCTACGGCTGCCACGAGAACTACCTGGTCGGCCGGCAGGGCGATTTCCAGCGGATCATCGACACCTTGATTCCCTTCTTCGTCACCCGGCAGGTGTTCTCCGGGGCGGGGAAGCTGCTGCAGACCGCCAGGGGGACGGTCTTCTGTCTCGCCCAGCGCGCCGAGCACATCTGGGAAGGCATCAGCTCGGCGACGACGCGCAGCCGGCCGATCATCAACACCCGCGACGAGCCCCACGCCGATGCGGAGCGCTACCGCCGCCTCCACGTCATCGCCGGCGACTCGAACATGTCCGAGTACGTCACTTTCGTCAAGATCGGCACGACGGCTGCGCTTCTCCAGATGCTCGAGGACGACGTCGTCTTCCGCGATCTGTCCCTGGAGAACCCGATCCGCGCCATCCGGGAGATCTCCCACGACATCACCTGCCGGCGCCGCGTGCGGCTCGCCAACGGGCGTGAGCTGTCGGCGTTGGACGTGCAGTGGGAGTATCTGGAGCGAGCCATGCGGTACGGCCGCACGGTGGGCTTCCCCCAGCAGGTCGAGCAGGCCGTGGAGATGTGGGAGTACCTGCTCACCGGTCTCGAGAAGGACCCGCTGTCGCTGCACCGGGAGTGCGACTGGGTGGCGAAGTACCGGCTCATCGATCAGTTCCGTGAGCGCCGCGGACTGTCGCTGTCGGCGCCGCAGATGTCACTCATCGATCTCAGCTACCACGACGTCAACCGTGAGCGCGGCCTCTACTACGTGCTCGAGCGCCGCGGCGAGGTCGAGCGGATCGTCACCGACGAGGCCATCGACCGTGGCGCGTCCAACCCGCCGGCCACCACCCGTGCCCGTTTGCGGGGAGCGTTCATCAAGGCGGCCAAGGCGCGCAAGCGGGATTTCACCGTCGACTGGGTGCATCTCAAGCTGAACGACCAGGCACAGCGCACGGTGCTCTGCAAGGACCCGTTCCGCGCCGTCGACGAGCGCGTCGACAAGCTGATCGCCAGTCTCTGAGCCGGAACGTTCCTTTGCCGGGCAACGGCGAGAAGACACCGTGTGCGGGTCGATCTCCCCGAAGTCCTTCCCCCCGGAACGTCATCCCTATACGCTGCGCGCGGCATGCACAACGTCATCGAGCGCATCCTCAATCTGCTCGCCTTCCTGCTCACCGTCGATCGGCCGGTGACGGCGGACGAGATTCGGGCCACCGTCAACGGCTATGACCAGACGAGCGACGAGGCGGCACGGCGCATGTTCGAGCGGGACAAGGACCTGCTGCGCCGCCTGGGCATCCCCCTCGAACTCAAGCCGACGGATGCGTGGGAGGTCGAGCACGGCTACGTCGTACCCGCGGAGGACTATGCCTTGCCCGATCCGGGTCTCAGCGACGAGGAGCGCGCCGCACTGTGGCTCGCCGCCCAGGTCGTCCATCTCGGCGGCGGTCCCTCGGGACCCGAGGCGCTGCTCAAGCTGGGCGGCGCTCCGGTAGCCGACTACGGGGAACCCCTCGCCGCCGACCTGGGGACCCACGAGGACGAGCTTGCCGCCGTCTTCTCGGCCGTGGCCGACCGTCGGCTGCTCCACTTCGCCTATCGGGGCAAGTTGCGGACGATCGCCCCCTACGGCCTGGTCCATCGGCGCGGACACTGGTACGTGGTCGGACCGGAGTCCGACACCGCGGGTCCGGTGAAGGCGTTTCGCGTCGACCGCGCCGAAGACGTGGCGCCGGGCGACGACCGCGATGCCTTCGTCCGGCCCGCCGATTTCGACGCCGCCGCGATGATTCCCGAGGCGCCGTGGGAGGCGGGTGGCGAGCAGGTGGTCGCCACGGTGGTTTTCGACCCGGAAATGGCCTGGTGGGCACGACGGCAGCTCACGGGGCGCAGCGAGGCGACCGCCCGGGACGATGGTTCGCTCGAGGTGCGCATCCCGGTGGCCAATCCGGACGCGTTCATCGGCTGGCTGCTTGCGTTCGATGCTCACGCCGAGCTGATCGATCCTCCCGACCTGCGGGCGCGCCTGATCGAGAGGGTGGCCGCGCCATGACGAGCCCCAAGACGGCTCGCCGCCTGACCCGGATTCTCTCGATGCTGCCCTGGGTCATCGCCAATCCCGGGGCGACTGCCGACGAGGTGTGCGAGCGCTTCGGCTACACGCGCCGGGACCTCGTCGCCGACCTCGATCTGGTCTTCGTGTGCGGGCTGCCCGGCTACGGACCGGGGGACCTCATGGTGGCCTATCTCGACGACGACGAGGTGGTCGTCGAGATGGCCGACTACTTCGCCGCTCCGGTCCGGCTGAGTCCTCCGGAGGCGCTGAGCCTGCTGGCGTCCGGGTATGCACTGATGTCGACGGGCCAGGCGCCGCCCGCGCTCCGCCGGGCCGTCGACAAGCTGGCGGCCGTGGTGCTGCCCGATGGCGCGGAGGCCCTGGCGGTCGATCTGCGCGAGCCGGAGTTGGTCGCCGAGCTGCGAGCAGCGGCAGGGGAGGGCGCCGTGGTCCGCATCGTCTACACCGCCCTCGCAGGTGATGTGACGACGACCCGCGAGATCGAGCCCTGGGTCGTCTTCTCGACGATGGGGAATTGGTACGTCACCGCCCACTGTCACCTGGCCGGCGCCGAGCGGGTGTTCCGGATCGATCGCATTCGATCCCTCGAGGCGACGGGCGGCCGTTTCGCTCCACCGGACGACCCGCCCCCGCCGGTGGTCGGTTACCAGCCGAAGGAGAGCGACGTTGTGGCGGTGATCAAGCTCGGCCCGCGGGCGCGGTGGGTCGTCGACTACTACCCGGTGGACATCGTCGCCGAGTCGGCGGCGACCGGTGAGACGACGGTGCGATTCGCTGCGGCCGATGCGCTCGTGCCGGCCCGGGTGCTGCTGCGCCTCGGCGCCGACGCCGAGCTGCTCGAAGGCGAGGAAGTGCGAGTTCGCCTCACTCGGCTGCGGAGCGCGATCCTGGCGAGGTACGGTGCCTGACGGCGCACGGCGCCTGAAACCCTGCCCGTCGTCCTACCATCGTCGTTGTGAACACCAACCTCACTCTCTCCGAGATCGTCACGATCGCGGTCGTGATCCTGATCGTGTTCGGGCCGCAGCGGCTGCCGGAGATGGCGAGGCGCGCCGGGGAGATGCTCGCCAAAGTCCGCACTGCGGCCAACACGCTGCGGAGCGAGTTCACCCAGGAGTTTGAGGAAGCTGCCAAGCCACTCAAGGACATCGAGGCGGAGCTCAAGGCCACCAAGGACGAGCTGAAGGGCGTCAAGCAGGAGATGCAGGCGTCGCTTCCCGATCTCCGCTCCCCAGTGCCGCCTCCCGCTGCGACCGATGAGCCCGCCGTGACCGATGGGTCCGCTGCGACCGATGAGCCCGCGGTGGACGAGGCGAGCGCGGCCGACGAGGCGGAGACCGGCGCTTGAGCGAAGCGACCATGACCTTCATGGATCATCTGGTCGAGCTGCGCTCGCGGCTCGTCAAGTCCCTGATCGCCGTCGGGGTGACGACGATCGTGGCGTTCTTCTTCTACAACGACGTGCTCGAGTTGCTGGCGCGGCCGTACCTCGAAGCCGTCGACGGCGATCGCCTGGCGTTCTTCCAGCCCACCGAGGCGTTCTCGCTGGCTTTGCGGGTGTCGCTGTGGACCGGCGTGGTGTTGGCGAGCCCGGTGATCATCTATCACGTGTGGCGATTCGTCGCCCCGGCCCTCACCGCCCGCGAGCGGAAGTACGTGATCCCGTTGTCGGCGATCCTGGCGCTGCTGTTCCTCGGCGGGATCGTGTCCGGCTACCTCGCCATGCCCCTCACGCTCGAGCTGCTCATCGGGTTTGGTCAGGATC
>JBFFFX010000258.1:0-4385 GCA_041557775.1 Acidimicrobiia bacterium
GTGGCCGGGCGAACTTCATGGCAGGGTCTCGAGGAGCGTCAGCTCACGTCGACGGCTTCCGCCTTGCGCCCCGTCACCCAAACGCCGTGGTAACCGCAGGTGCAGTGGAATGACACGCGGATCCCGGTGTCGGTGTTGGCGACGGAGTCGATTGCAGAGAAACCGAGCAGGACGCGGCTTCCGTGCTGGGGGCAGTAGATGTCGAACATGGCGCTCCTCTGTCCTTCTGGACGGGCCCTGCGGCCCGCCGTCGTCGGGGATCGGTCAGCCGATCTGCCGCAGCGTCGCGATCTCGGCACGCAGTGAGTGGAGCCGGGTCAGGACGGCGGCGCGGTCGGCGAAGGGGCCGTTGCTTCCCCGCAGGTCCTCGTAGTGGCTGCGCGTGCGGCCGAGCTCGGCCAGCAGCGCATCGAAGGTGGTGGTCATAGTGGTCTCGGCGCTTTCGGGGTGTCTCGGGTTTCGTGCATGGTAAGGGCTCAATGTGTCTTGACAGGTTACATCATATCAGGCTAGTGTAAGTAGTCAAGTGGATTTCTCCCATTACACCGATGAGCCGGTCCATCTGGCGATGTAGCTGGTGAATACGCGCAGCCCGCTCCGCGAGGAAGACCGCTTGACCACGGTTACCGAACTGGAGGAGTTCCTGGGCAAGATCGGGGCTGAATGGCGGGCGCCGGTCTGGAAACCGACTGAGAAGGATCTGGCTGCGGTCCGCAGGCTCCGGGCACGTCTTCGAGAGGTGTTCAACGCTCCGGACGATGCGGCTGCGAGCGCCGTCCTCAATCGGATTCTCGCGGATGTGCGTGCCACGCCGCGGGTCAGCGTCCATGACGATGTTCCTCCCCACCTCCACTTCGAGCCTTCGGGCGCCGGGCCGGCGGCGTGGCTGGGCGCAGTGACGGCGATGGGTCTCTCCGTCGTGCTCGTCGACCACGGCTCCGATCGCCTCGGCGTTTGCGGCTCGGAGAGCTGTCAGCACGTCTTCATCGACACCTCCCGGAACCGCAGCCGCCGCTATTGCTCAGACACGTGCGCCACGCGAGAGAACGTAGCGGCCTACCGCCGCCGGCAGCGGGCCTGAGCGGCTCGTCGCTGCGTCCGGTCTCATGTATGGGGCCCGAATTCCGGCGTTAGGCTTGTCGACCATGAAGCGTGGTTGGATCGTTCTTTCATTGGTCGTGGCGATGGTGACCGCCACCGGTGTGCCGTCTGCCGGCGCGGCTGACTCCGCCGAGGTCGCCGATGCGATTGCCGAGACCGGCGTCTACGTTGAGCCGGGTGTCTCCGCATCGGAGGTGCGCATCGGGGAGTTGGTGTCCGCCCTGCGCTCCGAGGGTGAGAACATCTCCATGGTCGTGCTCGCCCAGGAACCGGTCGGTGGAGCAAACACCTTCGCCGATGCCGTGGTGCGCAGGATGGGCGCGGGTCTCGTGCTCGTCGTGGCGCCGGACACCATCGGCGTGTCCGGGACCAGTGAGGAGTTCGGCGATCTCGAGATCGACGACGCCGTGGAGGCCTCCTTTGCGGGGGAAACGGACATCGAGGTGCTCGAGATCTTCACGTCGCAGCTGCTGGGGACCGATGTGGCGGTGGTGGTGCCGCTTCCGCTGCTGACCACCACTCAGGCGCCGACGACTACGACTCAGGGGCCGGCGAACACCGCGGCGCCGGGCGCGGCCGGTTCCGATTCGTCTGACGGCGGCGGGAGCGGCTTCTTGTTGTTCGTGGTGCTCGCCGGAGGCGGTCTGCTCCTCTTCTTCTGGTGGCGGCGCCGGCAGAGCGCAACCAAGGGTCCGCGACTGCACCCGGATCTCGCCGAGGCCAAGGAGGTCGTGCAGAAGCAGATCAACGCCGTTGCCAACGACATCATCGAGATGGAAGACGAGGTCCGGCAGGCGAACAACACGCAGGTCGACGAGTTCTACGAGGCGGCGGGCAGCACCTACAACGACGTGACAGAGGCGTTTCCCACCGCCAACCGCCCTCAGACGCTGCTGGACCTGTCGAACAAGCTCGACGAGGCCATCTGGCAGCTGGACTCGGCCGAGGCTCTCCTCGACGGCAAGTCCCCGCCTGAGCGTCCCCAGCCGAAGCGGTTGCCCGCGGCGGAGCCGGCGCCGCCGGATGGGCGGCCCGAGGGCTCCCGTCTCCCGCCGCGGCCCACGTACGACCAGCCCGCCTACGACCGGCGGCCCGGCCGGCGCAGCACCTACTCCGGCGGCGGCCTGATGGAGATCCTCATCGGGGTGGCCGGTGCGATGATGGCCGGCCGCAGCCGCGGCGGAGGCGGTTCCCGCGCGAGTCGGGCGACGACGCGCAGCGGCGTGCCGGCACGCCGCCGTCGCGTGCCGCCGGCGGAGTTCCCGCAGGTGCCGGGCACATCGAGAGCCGGGGGACCGATCGTTCCTTCACCGAGCCGGCCCGGCCGGCGGCGGACATCGCCGACCGCGTCGCGCTCGTCGACCCGAACTCGACGGGGCAAGGTCGGCCGGGTGCGGACCGGCGGGCGGCGGCGGCGGAGCTGACGCACCCATGCGGTGTCTCCTACAATTCCATTGATTCACCCAACAGTGGAAGGACAGCTATGGGCTTCTTGAAGCGCCTCTGGGGCTACATCGCCACCCTCTTCCGTCGCACGGCCGAGCGAGCGATGGACCCGGAGGTGGAGATCGAGCAGGCGATCAACCAGGCGAGGAAGCGCGACCAGGAGCTTCGCAACCAGGCCGCCAAGGTCGTCGCTCATCGCACCCAGATCGAGAACAAGATGGAGAAGGCCGCCGACGATGTCGGTGAAGCACGGGAGATGGCCAAAAAGGCGATCCTCAAGGCCGAGGAGGCGAAGGCGACGGGCAACGCCGAGGAGACCGAGAAGTGGACTCGGACGGCCCAGTCGCTGGCCATGAAGTTGCAGGCGTCGGAGAACAACCTCTCGACGTTGAAGAGCCAGTACGAGACGGCCGCCACTCAGGCCGACAAGGCGAAGGAAGCCGTCCAGCAGAACGCCATGCGAGTGCAAGAGCTCGCCGCCAAGCGGATGGAGCTGCTCGGTTCGCTCCAGGCGGCGAAGATGCAGGAGTCGGTCAACAAGGCCGTCGACGCGCTCTCCAACACGATGGATTACGAAGCGCCGTCGCTCGACAAGGTCGAGGAGAAGATCGAAGCGCGCAAGGCCGAGGCGATGGCGAAGGCCGAATTGCGCGAGGCAACACCGGAAGGCGCCGAGGCGGAGCTCAAGGAAGCCATCAGCATGGTGCAGGCCGATGCGAAGCTCGAAGAGCTGAAAGCCGAGCTGGGGTTGTCGACCTGATCGACGCCCCCCAAGCCTGAATCGCGCGATGCCTCCGCAGATGCGGGGGCATCGCCGTATTCCGGGGAAGAAGGGTTTGCGATGACCGAGCCGCCGTTCAGCGTCTCAGCCGAGGACTACGACCTCATCTATCAGAACCTGCCGTACGACGAGCAGGCGGAGTCCATCACCGCGGCCATCCGCACCCGCCGCCCCGGCGCCGAGACGCTGCTGGAGGTGGGATGTGGGACGGGGCAATTCCTCGTGCGGCTGCGAGAGGAGTTCATCGTCGAGGGTGTCGACCTCTCGGCCGCGATGCTCGCCGTGGCACGGCGGCGCGTGCCCGATGTGGCGCTGCACCGCAGCGACATGCGGGACTTCGACCTCGGTCGCCGGTTCGATGCGGTTGCGTGCCTGTTCAGCTCGATCGGCTACATGACGACGCTGGACGACGTCCGCCGTGCACTCGAGAACTTCGTCGGCCACCTGCTCCCCGGAGGAGTGCTCGTCGTGGATCCCTGGTTCAGTCCCGACGGGATCATCCCGGGCTACGTCGGGGCCGGCCTGGAGCGGGACGGTCCGGGTTATGCCGTGGCCCGGTTGAGCCACATGGAGGTGCGGGGCCGGCTCTCGGTGATGGATCTGCACCACCTCGTCGGGAGGGCCGGCGGTGGAATCACCCACTATGTGGAGCGCCACGAGATGGGCCTCGTCACGGACGCCGAGTATGGGGCGATCTTCGCGGATCTGGGCATGGACGCGGTGCGCACCGACGACGTCGCCTGGTCGGGCCGGAGTCGTTGGATCGCTGTCGCCTCCTGACTCCGGCATCGTTGTGGCGGCAACGCGCAGGAGCCCCCGGTGGTGCGCCGGGGGCTCCTGCCGGTTGCGCCTTGCTGAGATCCAAGCTGACGATCGCCGGATCGTGGTCCGATGCCCGGCATGGGCCTGGAGCAACGATGCTCGTATCGAACCAGTCGAGCACCGTCGGCTCGTCGGCGTTGATACGCCACAGACTCGCCCGCTTGACCTGGTCCGTCATCGATGGCGTGGCGAAGGCGTGGTCGAGCAGGCCACGACCGATCCACGGCGCACCAAA
>JBFFFX010000259.1:0-4377 GCA_041557775.1 Acidimicrobiia bacterium
ACGGTCTCTCCTCCAACGCGCAGAGCTGGTGGCGGCTCGGTCCCGATCTCGCCGCGCGCGGGTTCACGGTGGTGGCGCCGAATCTCCGCGGCCACGGTGGCAGCGGCCTCGGTGACGGGCTCCACCTCGACGGCTACCGCGACGACATCCTCGCCGCCGGTACCGGATGGGACATGGCGCTCGGCCACTCGCTCGGCGGCCTGGTGGCGCTGGCATGCCAGCTCGCCGATCCGGGGTTCTGCTCGGCGCTGGTCCTCGAGGATCCGGCATTGGCGCTGGCGCCGACCCCCGAGGTCGTCGACTGGCTCGTTGCCGACTACGCCCAACCGATCAGCGCAGAGGCACTGGCTACGGCGAGGCCGCGGTGGAGCGACGGTGACATCGCCGCCAAGGTGCAGGCGCTGCGTGCGGCCGGTCCGCATGTCGTGACCGGGACCATGGAGGCCTTGGGAGGCGTCGACATCTGGAGTGAGCTGGCATCCGTCTCGGTGCCGACGCTGCTGCTGGGGGCAGATCCGGCGCAGGACGCCCTGGTCTCGGCAGAGCAGGGCACCGCCGCCGATGCACTCGGGCACGTCGACTACGTGATGATCCCCGGCTCCGGTCATTCCATGCATCGCGACTCGTACGAGCCCTTTTGGGCAGCGCTGGTCGGGTGGATGACGGGCGTAGCCGGCAACGACTAGTTGGCCCCGGCGCCGCGACGGGCCAGACTCGCAGCTATGAGCGACATCCAAACGACTCTCGACGAGGCCCTCGCCGACGGCGTCTTCCTGGCGGTGCGGCTCGGTGGTGACCAGCCGCTGGTCGAGCTGTGCCGGGCGGCGATGCGCGGCGGGCTTCGACTCATGGAGATCACCCTGACCACGCCGGGCGCCCTCGATGCCATCGCCGAGCTGGCCGCCGACGACCGCTGCATGGCCGGGGCCGGGACGGTGCTCACGGTCGACGAGGTCGCCGCCGTCGCCGATGCCGGCGGCCGGTTTGCGATGTCGCCCGTGTTCGATCCCGCCGTCATCGAGGCCGCCCATGAGCGCGGCATGCTCGCCGTGCCCGGCGCCGGCTCGGCGACCGAGATCTACGACGCGCATCGCGCCGGGGCGAAGATGGTGAAGGTGTTCCCCTCCGGACCTCTCGGCGGCGCGGACTTCATCCGCAAGATCAAGGGACCGCTGCCGGACATCCACCTGTGTCCGACGAGCGGACCTACCGTCGCCACCATCGCCGACTATGTCGCCGCCGGCGTGTCCGCCATCGGGGTCGGCAGCGAGCTGTTCCCCCCCGGCTTCACCGCCGCCAGTGTCGAGGCGACGGCGAGACGCATTCGCCAGGCGATGGATGCGGCCCGGGCGAGGTGACCATGGACGTGGCGTGCCCGGAGTGCGGTGAGGCGGAGGATCTCCGTGGCGCTCGCCGCGAGGGTGCGATCGATCTGCGCTGCCTGGCGTGCGGCCACGAGTGGGTGCGCGACCTGGCGCCGTCGTGTCCCACCTGTGGAGGCCGCGATCTGGAGACCGTTCCGCTGGCGATCCTGGAGAAGTCGCGAGGCACCCAGCTGTCGATCGTCGGTACCCGCCCGGTGACGCTGTGCTACGTCTGCGACGCCGACGCGCTCGCCACGTTCCACAAGAATCGCCCGAACCCCCTCATGCCCGACGAGCTTCCCACCATCGGCACGGTCGAGTAGCGACCACGGGGGTGCCGACGCCGCTGCCGCGGGTCACGAGGGCGGGCTGATCAACTGATCCACGGGTGCGTAGTCGTCGATCAACACGCGGGCGCCGTCGATCCACTCGCTCAGGTCCGCCCCGGCGAGCGCCAGGGTCGTCGTGCCCCGCGCCGCCAGCGTCTGCTGCACCGCGGCGGCGTCCAGGGGCATGTTGGCGGCGACGAGCACGAAGTTGCCGCCGCGCACGCCGTAGAAGTAGTCGGGCGGCGCCATCACGACGACGTCGTCGAAGACCTCGCGCAGGGTGGCGGCCTCCGCCCGGGCGAAGCTCGCCGGCTGGTAGTCGATGAGGTTCATCACGTAGATGCCGTCGGCGCTCATGTGGGTCTCGAGCGCCTCCAGGAACTCCTGAGTGGTCAGGTGCCACGGCACCGACTGGCCACCGAACGCATCGCCGACGACAAGCTCGAACGCATCCTCAGGCGTGGTGGCGAGGGTCAGCCGGGCGTCGCCGACGGCGATCCGGTCGATCTCGTCGCGGTCGAGACCGAGATCGCGGACGGCGATCTCCACAAGCTCGGGGTCGAGCTCGAGCACCGTATTGGTGCTCCCCGGCCGCAGCGCCGACAGCCACCTCGGCAGCGTGAAGCCGCCGCCGCCCACGTAGAGCGCATCGAGCGGACCATCGGGGGCGTACGTCACCACCGCGTCCGAGATGAGCTCGGCGTAGCGGAAGTCGAGATAGGTCGGGTCTTCGAGGTCGACGTACGAGTGGCGCAGCGTGTCGAGCCAGAGCACCCGGCCCGTCGGCCGCTGCTCGTCGACGGTGACCCAGGCGCAGAAGTACGCGGTCTCGACCTCGCACGGGCCGTCGACCACGAGGGTGAGGCCGCCGGCGAGGACGGTGCCGGCGAGGATCACGGCTACGACCGGCGGGCGGAGCTGCGAGGCGACGGCGGTGAGCACCAGGCCGGCTGCCACGAGGGAGCCGCCCACGGCGAACACGATGGGGCGGGAGGGGAGCGCGGCGAGCAGGACGAATCCGGTGATGAAGGTGCCGAAGATGGCGCCGGCCGTGCTCACCGCGGACAGCCTGCCGACCACCGACCCGGTCTCCTGCAGGCTCGTCAACCGGATCTTGACCACGACGGGCGTCACCGCGCTGAGGACGACCGCCGGGGCGAAGAATCCGAGGGCGGTGAGGGTGACGATCTGGAGCGGCTCGCCGCCGCGGATGCCGGTGCCGGCGGCCGTGACGATCGTCGGGGCGAGGATGGTGAGCAGGCCGCCGCCGATGAGGAGCGGACCGAGCAGCCGGTTCGGCGGGTAGCGGTCGGCGGCGCGGCCCCCGAGCCAGCTTCCGATGGAGATCCCGGCGAGCACCGTACCGATGATTCCCGTGAAGGTCTCCAGCGTCACGCCCACGTAGGGCGCCAGCAACCGTCCGGCGAGGATCTCGAGCACCAGCACGGCAGCGGAGGTGAAGAAGACGAGCAGGCGGGCGAGGGCGGCAGACATGGTCGCGGAGTATGCCAGGTGCGCGCCGGTACGGCGCGGTCTACAGGCGCGGGAGGAGCGCGTTCATCAGGCCGGCGAAACGTGCGGCGGCCTCGGCCGCGGTCTCGAGGACCTCCTCGGACGTGATCGGGGCGTCCGAGATCCCGGCGGCGAAGTTCGTGCACAGCGAGATGGCGAGGACCGCCGCACCCATGTGCCGGGCGGCGATGGCCTCCGGCACCGTCGACATCCCGACGAGGTCTGCGCCGAGGCGCTTCATCATCTGGATCTCGGCCGGGGTCTCGAACATCGGGCCCCGCCACCATGCGTACACGCCCTCACCGAGGGTCACCCCGGCCTCGGCGGCCGCCTCCCGGGCGCGTCCCCGCAGCTCGGTTGCGTACAGGTCGGTCATGTCGGGGAACCGGGGCCCGAGACGCTCGTCGTTGGGACCCTCGAGGGGGCTGAGACCGGCGAGGTTGAGGTGGTCGCTGATGAGCACGAGGTCGCCGGGGGCGAGGTGGTCGCCGATCCCGCCGGCGGCGTTGGTGAGCACGACGGTGCGACACCCGGCGAGGATCGCCGTCCGCACTGCGAACGTGACGTCGTCCACCGGATGTCCCTCGTAGGCATGGACCCGGCCCGAGAGCAGCAGGACGCGGTTCGATCCGAACGGTGCCGAGTAGGCGGCGCCGGCGTGGCCGACGGCGCCCGGGATCGGGAAGCCTGGGATCTCTCGGTAGGGAACGACGGCGGCGTCGCTCAGTGACGCCGGATAGCCGCCGAGACCCGAGCCGAGGACCACGACGACATCGTGGTGCTCCGCACCGGTCCGCTCGGCGATGACGGCGGCCGCCTCGGTGAGCCGTTCGTAGAGCGCTGTCATGTGCTCAGATCACCCTCTCGTTGCCGCCGTCCACCGGCACCTGAGCACCGGTCGTGGCGGCGAAGTCGTCGCTGCAGAGATCGGCGACCACCCGGGCCACGTGGCGCGACGTTATCTCCATCCCGAGCAGGTTGCGCCGCATGTAGTCCTCGGAGGTGATCCCATACCGGGCGGCCCGGGCCGCGATGGTGTCATCGTCCCAGAGACCGGTGTCGAATACGGCGTCGGGGTGGACAACGTTGACCCGGATGCCGTCTGCGGCCCACTCCAGCGCCGCGACCCTGGCGAGCTGGGTGAGGGCTGCCTTCGACGCCGAGTAGGCGGC
>JBFFFX010000260.1:0-4371 GCA_041557775.1 Acidimicrobiia bacterium
CGGCTCGAGCTCGTTGATCGCCTCCGCGACCAGGCGCATGGCGTTGAAGGTTCCGATCAGGTTGACCTCGATCGCTTGGCGGAAGACATCGAGCGGATAGGCGCCCTGCTTGCCGACCGTGCGGAAGGCGGGGATGCCGATGCCGGCGGGACATCCTGCGCTGCACGGCGCCATGCGTTCGACCAGGACCGGCCGGACGCTGCGCCATGCGCCCGTCTTGAGTGCGGTACTGGTGGAGCCGACCGAAACCGGGATCTCCGGGTAGTCGTCGACGTGCTCGAACGGACTCATACCGTCACCCCCAAGACCACGCCGTCGAAGGCTTCCGCCGCGGCGGCTTTGTTTTCCTCCGCCCGGGACGGCACCTCGTGTTCGATGGCCGCCAGGAGTTCTTCACGGGAGACGACGCCGGTGGCCCGGGCGAACGCACCCAGGATCGCCGTGTTGACGACGGGCTGTGCCCTGGTTCCCAGTCCGTGGTCGAGGGCGATCGCCGAGGCGTCGATCGTCGCCACGCGATAGGCCGTGTCGATGCCGAGCGAATCCGGCGGGTCCGGCGTGTTGATCACGACCCAGCCCCCCGGGCGGAGTCCGGCGAGCGGGTCGGACGAGTCGAGCAGTGTGGCGTCGAGGACGAGGAGGTGGTGGGGCGCGCGTATGTCCTGGCGAACGAACAAGTCGTCTCCCGGCTCGGCGATCCTGGCAAAAGCCACCACCGGCGCGCCGCGCCGCTCCACTCCGTAGTCGGGGTAGCTCTGTACGTACCTGCCGGCGAGAAAGGCGGCCTGGGCCAGGGTCCTGGAGGCCACCACCGCCCCCTGCCCGCCGCGGCCGTGTATCCGAAGTTCGATCATCGAGGCTCCCGGGACGTCGTGCCGTCAGGATGCGGGTCCCCGCCGAACCCGAGTAGAGGCCGGAGGTCCGTTGTTTCAGGGGAGGTCGACGGGAGGCGCCTCCCGGGCGTTGCGGGATAGCATCGGCATAGTCCTTCGGAGGTGAGCGATGCTCGATCGACTGCTGCGGAGCTGGGGCGGAGAGCGTCTCGTCGTCCGCCGCGACGAGCCGACGGGTGCCTGGATACTGATCGCCATCCACTCGTCCGTCCTCGGACCGGCCGCCGGGGGCACGAGGATGAAGCCCTACCCGCATCTGGATGCGGCGCTCGAGGACGTGCTGCGTCTCTCTCAGGGGATGACCTACAAGTTCGCCGCCCCCGGTCTGCCCTTCGGCGGCGCCAAAGCGGTCCTGGTCGTACCCACCGAGCTGGAACCAGAGGATCGCCCCGGCTTGCTGAGTCGCTACGGGCAGATGATCGCCGATCTCGACGGTGCGTTTCTCACCGGCCCCGACGTGGGCACGTCGCCGCACGACATGGATGTGATCGCCGAGACGGCGGGCGCTCGCGTGTTCTGCCGGACGCCGGAGGCCGGGGGAGCCGGCGATCCCGGTCCCTACACGGCGCTGGGCGTCTTCGTGGCGATCGAGGCGGCTTGTGCCGAGCTGGGTATCGCCGTGGCGGGCAGCAGGGTCGTCGTCCAGGGAGCCGGCGACGTCGGCGGGCCCCTCATCGAGCGGCTGCGCGAGGCGGGAGCAGCGGTGGTCTTCAGCGAGCTCGATGCGTCGCTGATCGACCGCTACCGGGATCGAGGCGGCGTCGCGTTCATCGCCCCCGGTGAGGCGCTGGCGGAGGACTGCGACGTGCTCGCCCCCTGTGCGCTCGGCGGAGTGCTCAACGAGACGACGATCCCGCGGCTGCGCTGCCGTGCCGTGGTCGGCAGCGCCAACAACCAGCTCGCCATGCCGGCCGACGGCGAGCGGCTACGCGAGCGCGGGATCTTGTATGCCCCCGACTTCGTCGCCAATGTCGGCGGGGCGATGGCGATGCCGGGGATCGAGGCGTTGGGGTGGACGCCGCAGCACGCGACGGCGACCGTGCGCGAGTACGTCGGCCGCACGTTGCGCGAGATCTTCGTCATGTCCGCCGCCGAGGGCATCACCACCGATGCCGCGGCGCGCCGCATCGCCGAAGCTCACCTCGCCGGGCAGGCCTGACAGCCGGCTACTCGTCGGGCCAGGACGGTCGCGGGCCGTCCCACTCGGGGTCGGGTCCGATGACGACCGGCCGGCTCCGCGCCCACTCGATCTCCCACGCCAGCGGAATCCCGTTGCCCCGGCACCCCTGCAGGTTGTTGGTCTGCGGTTCCATGAGCGCCGAGATCATTTCGGCGGTGGGGCAGCGCTCCACCGGGTGGCGGAGCCCGATGAGGTGGCCGACTTCGTGGTTGACGAGGTAGGTGCGGTAGGCGTCGACGGTCGAATCCCAGTCGTCGGCTCCGATCCGCCAGCGATCGGCGTTGAGGGCGACCACCGCTCCGTTCTGGCAGCTCACCTTGGCGTAGGTCTCGAGGGGCAGGCACAGCTCGTCGACGCGGGGACCCTCGGCGAGCACGACCCGGAGCTCGCTGGTGTCGTCGGCGACGAAGGTGAACCCGCTCTGCGTCCATCCGGTCGGATCGTTGAGCGTCGCCAGCGCCGCCGCCTCGAACGCGGCGGTGGAGACGTCGTCGACCTCCGAGACGAATCGGAGCAGGATCACGAGATCGCCGGCCGCGTAGGTCCCCGGTGCGGCGACCATCAACGGGCTCGGAGGTGGGGGAGAGGTCGTGGTCGTGGTGGTCGTGCTGGTGCTGGTGCTGGTGGTGGTCGTCGCGTCTGCTGTGGCGGTTGAGCCGGTCGCGGCGGCGACGGTCGTGCTCGCTGCCATCGTGGCTGGGCCGGGATCGCTCGATGTCGTCGAGCATCCGGCGGCGACGAGCACGAGCGCGAGCATCGTCATGAGCGACCCCACGCGGCCCGGGACCTGGTGTCGGGGCTCCGAGCGGGGGGTCGGAGGCACGTCGGCGGTGTTCGATCTCAACGTTTCCCGGCTGCTCCTCGTGACCGGTGGTGCGGACGACAAACCGGCGGTGACCTTCGCCGCTCCCGGGATGCGAGCGTAGTGGCGTGAGGCGAGCGGGCGGGCCGACCCGCAGCCGCGGCGAGGGACCCGGCCGTTCCGGTCGGCGGTCAGGCGAGCGAGAGGGGCAGCTCCCGCAACCGGCGTCCGGTGGCCGCAAAGACGGCGTTGGCGATCGCCGGGGCAACCGGCGGCACGCCGGCCTCGCCCACGCCGGTGGGCGGTGCACCGCTCGGCACGATGAAGGTGTCCACCTGCGGCATCTGATCGAAGCGCAGGATCGGAGCGTCGTCGAGATTCGACTCGGCGACCGCACCGTTGCGGACCGTGACGCCACCGAGGAGCGCTGCCGACATCGCGAAGGCCACGCCACCCTCCATCTGCGCCGCCACGGTGTCCGGGTTCACGACGACGCCACAGTCGATCGCCATGACCAGGCGGTGGACCCGAATCCGGTCGTCCACCACCTCGACCTCGGCCACCGCCGTCGTGGGGCTCACACCCCAGGTGGCGTGATGCGCGATCCCGCGCCCCCAACCGGCGGGGAGCGGGTCGCCCCAGCCCGCCTCCATCGCCGCGAGGTCGAGGGTCGCTCGCGCCCGGTCGTTCAGGAGCGGGCGGCGGTACTCGTACGGGTCGACACCGGCGGCGTGGGCCAGCTCGTCGAGGAACGACTCGTGGGCGAACGCCTCGGGCACGTTCGTCACGGCACGCCAACTGCCCGTCGGGACCGGTCCGGTCCATGCCGGCAGAACCTGTTGTCGAAGGCGCGTGGGATCTGCAGGGCTCCCGCTGACCCGGCACGCGGTCGCCGGGTGGAACCGGTCGTGGCGGAGGTCGTCGGTGCGGCTCCAGAAGAGCTTCACGGGCCGCCGAACGGCTGCGGCCAGCTCGGCGGCGATCTCGACGAAATCCTGATCGAGTCGCCGGCCGAAACCGCCGCCGACGAGCGGCACGTGGAGCGTTACCTGGTGCGGAGGCAACGACGCCTCGGCGGCGACGACGGACCGGGCGAGGAGGGGTTGCTGGGTCGCGGCCCAAACCTGCCAGGCATCGTCACCGGGACGGACCGCACACGTCGGGGTCTCCATCGTGGCGTGTGGGCAGTACGGGCTGGTGTAGTCGGCGGTCATCTCACCCGGACCGAGCGTGACCGGATCGAGCCGGGCCGTGAGGTCCTCCAGCACGGCGTCGTCGTCGACGGGTGCCCGGCTCCCGGACTCCCACTCGATGGTGAGGGCTTCCCGGCCCTGCAGAGCCGCCCACGTCGTGTCCGCGAGGACGGCGACCCCCGCGGAGATCTCGACGACATCGAGCACGCCCGGCACGCGCCGCGCCTGGGAGTCGTCGTAGGTCGCAACCCCACCTCCAAGGACGCGAGATCGGGCCACGGCGGCGTGGACCATGCCGGGCAC
>JBFFFX010000261.1:0-4368 GCA_041557775.1 Acidimicrobiia bacterium
GCGCCACGCCGACCTCTCGCTCGGCCAGCAGCGAGATGTCGTCCTCGTCCACCCACACACAGTGGGCGGCGAGGGTGCGGCCCGCGAGGAGGCCCACCTCGTCCAGATACGCGGGCGCCGAAAGCCCTCCGGATTCCGTGAGCAGCGCAGCCTCGCCTCTCTGCTCGGCGACGTGAATGTGGGTGAGCAACCCGTGGTCCGCGGCGAAGGCGGCAACGTGCTCGAGCGTCGTCCGTGCGAGCCCGTAGGCCGCGTGCGGCCCGATGCCGATCTCGACGAGCGGATGGCCGTGCCACGCCGCCGATAGGGCGGCGATGCCGTCGAGCTGCTCCTGCCAGGTCCCGAAGCGCACCAGGTTGGGGTCGTCGATGATCGGTGAGCAGGCGATCGTGCGCATGCCGATCCGGACCGCGGCGCGGGCGATCGCATCGCCGAAGAAGTACATCTCGTTGGTGGTCGTCACCCCGCTGCGCAACAGTTCTGCGGCGCCGAGCACCATTCCCCACTCGACGTCCTCCTTCGTCAACCGTCCCTCCCTCGGCCAGATGACTTCATGGAGCCACCGGTCGACGGGAAGACCTTCGCCGGCGCCGCGCAGCAGGACCATCGGCGTGTGGCAGTGGGCATCGACCATGCCCGGCATGAGCATCCCCGGAACCTCGACGAGCTCGGCGTCGGGAGCGGGCGAGGCGTCGGCGGCGTCGCCCGCCCACACGACCGTTCCCTCGGCCACGTCGACGATGCCTGGCGAGGCGCGCCCCAGATCACCGTCCATCGTGAGCAAGTGATCGGCCGCGTAGCGCTTCATGGCGGCGGGCGCTCCCCGTGCTGTACTTCCCGGAAGCCGGTCACCGACACTACCGAGGACGAGGCATGAGCGCATTCCGGACGATCGATTGGGTGGACGGAGCCGTCGAGATGATCGACCAGACCGCCCTCCCGGACCGGGAGATCACCCTGCGCATCACCGAGGTCGCCGACCTCGTGGCCGCCATCGCGCGGCTGGCGGTGCGCGGCGCTCCCGCCCTGGGTGTCGCCGGGGCGTTCGGGGTGGTGCTGGCGGCACATGCCCACGGTGTGGGCACCGCCGAGTTCGACGCAGCCGTTGCGGCGCTGCGCGAAGCCCGTCCGACTGCAGTCAATCTCGCCCGGATGGTCGACCGCACCGCCGCCACGGCCTCCGGCGGGCTCGCCGCGATGCTGGCGGAGGCGGTGGCGATCCGCGACGGCGAGGTCGAAGCCTCACGGGCGATGGGGGAGCGCGGCGCCGATCTCGTCGGCGAGATGCTTGGGCCGCGACCCGTGCGGGCGATGACCATCTGCAACACCGGCGGCCTGGCGGCCGTGACGCGCGGCACCGCCCTCGCCGTGATCCAGACGCTGCACGAACGCGGTCTGCTCGCCGAGGCGATTGCCCTCGAGACCCGGCCGCTGCTCCAGGGGGCGCGGCTGACGACCTGGGAGTTGGCCCGCATGGGCGCACCGCACCGGTTGGTCGTGGACTCGGCAGGGCCTGCACTGCTCGCTCGCGGGATGGTGGACGTCGTGCTGACCGGCGCCGACCGCATTGCGGCCAACGGCGACACGGCGAACAAGATCGGGACGTTCTCGCTGGCACTCGGCGCCCGGCACGCAGGCGTCCCGTTCGTCGTGGTGGCACCCGAGACGACCGTGGACGCGGCGACACAGACGGGCGACGACATCACCATCGAAGACCGCGGCGCCGCCGAGGTCGTCGGCGTGCGGGGAGTCGCCGTCGCCCCTGCCGGGACGCACGCAATCAACCCGGCGTTCGACGTGACGCCGCACGGCCTGATCACCGCAATCGTCACCGACCGCCGCGTCGTCCGTCCCGGCCGCAGCGAGACGATGTGAGCGCCGGGCTCGCCTGGGCGCCCTGGGAACCTCCTCAGCCGAGCTCCTCGGGCCCGTCAGCTTCCCCTGGAGGGGGAGCCATTCGCATGGCGCGTCGGCAGCTGTGGGGCTCGGTCCTGCCGAGCGTCACAAGCGTCCGCGGGGCGTTGCACCTAGGGGCCCGCCTCGACCTCGTCCGGGTCGGCGATGATGCCGGCCGCCATCAGCACGTTGGTGGCCTTGCGGGCCTCCTTGATGCGGAAGAGCGCGCTCTCCCGCAGCTGGTCTTCGGTCAGCTCGTGGCGGGCGACGCCCTGCTTCACTGCCGTGACCCCGACGGCGGCGGCAACTTCCGGCACCACTTGCCAGTCGGTCATCTTTGGCAGGATCCGCTGGTCACTCAGCCCCAGCTCGTGGGTGGCCTGGGCGAGGGCAATCGCGGCGGCGACGGCCATCTCGTCCGAGATCACCCGCGCCCGCACGTCGAGCGCACCGCGGAAGATGCCGGGGAACGCCAGCGAGTTGTTGACCTGGTTGGGGAAGTCGGACCGTCCGGTGCCGACGATGCGCGCCCCGGCGGCGAGGGCGTCCTCCGGGTAGATCTCCGGGATCGGGTTGGCGCAGGCGAAGACGATCGACTCGGGTGCCATCCGCTTGACCCACTCGGGCCGGATGACGTTCTCCGCCGACTTGGCGAACGAGATGCACACGTCGGCGTCCACGAGCGCGTCGTCGATGCCGCCCGCAACGCCCTTCGGGTTGGTCTCCTTCGCGATGCGGTACTTGTCGTGGTACTCGTCGCGCAGCTTCCCCATGTCCTCGCGGTCGCGGTGCAGGATGCCGTGGCTGTCGACGGCCACGATGCGTTCCGGGTCGGCGCCGTAGGCGGTCAGCAGCCGATAGGTGGCGACGTTGGCCGCACCCATGCCGATCAGCGCGATATGGGCCTTCCCGATCTCCTTGTCGACCAGACCGAGGGCGTTGATGAGGCCGGCCAGCGCCACCGTGGCCGTGCCCTGCTGGTCGTCGTGCCACACGGGGATGTCCATGAGCAGGCGCAACCGGTCGAGGATCTCGAAGCACTTCGGCTGGGCGATGTCCTCGAGGTTGATGCCGCCGAAGGCCGGAGCCAGCCGCTCCACGGTCTCGACGATGTCGTCCGGCGTGTGGGCGCTCAAGCAGATCGGCACGGCATCGACGCCGCCGAGGTACTTGAAGAGCATCGCCTTGCCCTCCATGACGGGCAACCCGGCCAGGGGGCCGATGTCACCGAGACCGAGGACGCGACTGCCGTCCGTCACGATGGCGATGCGGTTCCCCTTGCCCGTCTCCTCATACACCATGTCAGGATCTCGCTCGATCGCCCGGCACGGCTCGGCGACACCTGGGGTGTACCAAACGGCGAAGTCCTCCTCGCTCTTGATGGGGACCTTGGGCAGCACCTGCACCTCGCCGTGGTACTTCCCCAGCCACTCGAGCGCATCCTCGTTGGGCGACGCGTGAGGAAGATCGTTCAGACCGGACATTGCACCTCCTGAGATACGCCCATCGTCGCCGGGCTGAGGTGGCGGGAGCAGAGGGCGATGGGACCTTCCGGAGAGGCCCGTAGCGGCCGGACGGCCCTAGTTGACCGAAGGGGCTGATTCCCACCCGGGGCTACACTGCCGCCGGCTGCGGGCGTTTAGCTCAGTTGGGAGAGCGCTTCCCTTACAAGGAAGAGGTCGGCGGTTCGAGCCCGTCAACGCCCACCACCCGAAATCCCTTGCAGTGCAAGGGTTTCAGCTACTCCGAGGCGATGGCCACAGCGGCGCCAGACCTGATCTGACACGAATCTGACGCAGACGCCGCCAGGAACACGGCGTCGAGGCGGTCCGCAGCGGCTTCATCCAAGCCATCGAACAGGTGCCCGTAGGTGTCCAACGTGGTACGGATCGACGCATGCCCGAGCCGCGCCTGGATCACCTTCGGGTGTTCACCCGCCGCGATCAGCATCGCAGCGTGCGAGTGCCGCAAGTCGTGGAAACGCACTGACGGATCGAGGCCTGCGGCCTCGAGTCCGGGTCGCCAGATTCGGCGGCGGAAGTTGGTGAACCGGATCGGCTGCCCTTCTGTCGATGTGAACACCAACCCGGCGGCAGGGGGATGCGCGGCGAAGTGGGCGGCGATGACCTCGACGAGGCTTCCGGGGAGGGTCACGGTACGTCGCGAGGCGGCCGTTTTCGGTGGCCCGAACGCCTGGACCAACAACGACCACGACGACGACGGCGACAACGACGACGACGAATAGTGGCTGTCACCGTACGTCACCGTTTGTCATAGCTTCCCCCAAGAGAGGAGGGGTAGAGTCGACGACGATGAAAGCGCATATCTGGATGATCGCTGGAGCCGCCCTGATCGGCGTCGGCTCATTCGCCCCGTGGGCATCCCTGGGCGTCTTCTCCGTGTCTGGCACTACCGGTGGCGGCGATGGCTGGCTGACGCTAGGCACCGCGATCGTGATTCTGATCGTGTTCC
>JBFFFX010000262.1:0-4332 GCA_041557775.1 Acidimicrobiia bacterium
CCACGATCGCGATCACCACGGCCACCGTCACGACCACGATCGCGATCACCACGGCCACCGTCACGACCACGATCGCGATCACCACGGCCACCGTCACGACCACGGCCGCGATCACGATCGCCGCGGCGCTCACCGCCGCCATCACCCATTGGCTTGGCCCCGGGCTTGAGCTCGAGTTCGACGCCTTCGGCCAGATCCAAGCTGACCTTGCCGCGGTCGTCGATCTCCCGCACGACGACCTGCACGGTGTCGCCGAGCGACAGCACGTCCTCGACCTGGTTGATACGACGTCCGCCGCCCATCTTGGAGATGTGGAGCAACCCGTCGCGCCCCGGCAGGATGTTGACGAACGCACCGAACTTGGTGATGTTGACGACCTCGCCGTCGTACGTCTCCCCGACCTGGGCCTCCGGCGGGAAGCCGATCGCCAGGATGCGCTCCCGGGCCAGCTCCATCGACGCCGTGTCGGCGGCGCCGACGCGCACGGTGCCGTCGTCGTCGATCTCGATCGTGGCGCCGGTCTCCTCTTCGAGCTCACGGATGACCTTGCCCTTCGGGCCGATCACCTCACCGATCCGATCCTTGGGGATCACGATCGCCTCGATCTTCGGAGCGTTCGGGGCCAGTTCGGACCGGGGCTCCGCGATGACGTCTGTCATCGCCTGCAGGATGACCATCCGGGCTTCACGGGCCTGGGCCATCGCACCGATGAGCACGTCCGCCGGCAGCGACTCGATCTTCGTGTCGAGCTGCAACGCCGTGATCATGTCGTGCGTGCCGGCAACCTTGAAGTCCATGTCGCCGAGGGCATCCTCGGCGCCGAGAATGTCGGTCAGGGTCACGAACTTGTCGCCGTGGTGGATCAGCCCCATCGCCACGCCGGCAACCGGGGCGGCGATCGGCACACCCGCGTCCATCAGCGAGAGCGTCGATCCACAGACGGACGCCATGGACGAGCTGCCGTTGGACATCAGCACTTCGGACACGAGGCGGAACGCGTACGGGAACTCCTCCACCTCAGGGATCACCGGAAGCAGCGCACGCTCGGCGAGCGCACCGTGCCCGATCTCGCGCCGCTTCGGTCCGCGCATGAAGCCGGTCTCCCCGGTGGAGAACGGCGGGAAGTTGTAGTGATGCATGTAGCGCTTCGACTCTTCGACCGAGATGGTGTCGAGCATCTGCTCCATGCGGGTCATGCCGAGCGTCGCCACGTTGAGCACTTGCGTCTCGCCGCGCTGGAAGAGCCCGGACCCGTGGGCCTCGGGAACGACGCCGACGTCGACGCTGATCTGACGCACGTCCGCCAGCCCGCGTCCGTCCATCCGGACGCCCTCGGCGACGACTCGCTCGCGCATGACGGCCTTCTGCACGGAGCGGAACGCCTTCTTCGCGGCCTTCAGGCCGTCCTCGTCGTCCTCGGCGATCGCCAGCTCGGCCATCACCGACTCGGCGATGTCGGCCTCGGCCTGAAGGCGCTCCTGCTTGTCGGCAATGGTGCCCATCGCCTCGAGCTTGGAACGTGCGGCGGTTTCGACGCGCGCGTACATCTCGTCGGTGTAGTCGGTCACCACCGGGAACTCGACCGGCGCCGGCGTTCCGACCTGGTCGCGGAGCTGCAGCTGCAGGTCGATGAGAATCCCGATGTACTCCTTCGCCTCCTCGAGCCCGCGAGCGACCGTCTCCTCGTCGCTGGGCGGCTGCCCTGCGGCGACGTGGCGGTGGCCGTTCTCGGTGGCACCGGCCTCGACCATGGCGATGTCGACACCTCCGCTCGCGTTGCGCTTGCCGGCGACGATGAGATCGAACACGGAGGCGTTGAGCTCCTCGAAGGTGGGGAACGGAACCCACTCCCCATCCTTCAGCGCGAGGCGCACGGCGCCGATGGGACCGAGGAAGGGAATCGGGCTGATCGTCAACGCCGCCGACGCACCGTTGAGGGCCGGGACGTCGTACGGATTGACGAGGTCCGCGGACATCACGGTGGCCACGACGTGGGTCTCGCTGCGGAATCCGTCGGCGAACGACGGGCGCAGCGGACGGTCGATGAGCCGCGCCGTCAGGGTGGCCTTCTCGGTGGCACGGCCCTCACGACGGAAGAACGAGCCGGGGATGCGGCCGACGGCGTACATGCGCTCTTCCACGTCGACCGTCAATGGGAAGAAATCGGCGCCAGGGCGAAGTCCACGGCTGGACGTCGCAGTGACGAGAACATGGGTGTTGCCGACCGCAACCTTGACGGCGCCATCGGCGAGTTGGGCGAGCTTGCCCGCGGAGAGCGCGACCTCTTTGTCGCCAATCCGGGCGGATACGGTGGTCTCTACCACGCGTTACTCCTTCTGTTGTGGGAGGAGTCACGCCCAATTGGCAGTCGTCGAGGCTCTCACGGTGCGGGAGCATCGGCCACTGACAACTGGGTGTCGGACTCCTCCGTTCTGATGTACGGAGGGCGGCCGTCGGCCACCCTCTCACTTGCCTATCGCCGAAGACCCAGCTTGGCGATGAGGGAGCGGTATCGCTCGACGTCCTGGTTGCGCAAGTAGTTGAGCAACCGCCGCCGCTTGCCGACCATCATCAGGAGACCCCGCCGGCCGTGGTGATCCTTCTTGTGGGACCGCAGGTGCTCGGTGAGGTGGTTGATGCGCTCGGTCAGCAGGGCGACCTGAACTTCGGGCGAACCCGTATCGGTCTCGTGCGTACCGAACTCTTTGATGATCGTGTTCGTGTCCTTCACGGCAGAACAGCATTCCTTCGCGTCGAAACGGGCGCGGACGAACGTCCGGACGGGAGTGTACCACGTCCGCCGGCACGTCCAACCGGCGGCAGCCGCTCAGTCGATCACAGCCTCGACTTCGAGCTCGACCTTCCACAGGGGATCGATGAGCCCGGCGACGGCCATCGTCGCTGCAGGCGCAGCCTCGCCGAACAGCTCGCCGTGCGCCCGGCCGACCTCGTCGGCGTACGAGCCGTCGGTGATGAACATGCGGGTCCGCACGACGTGGCGCGCTTCGCCTCCCAGGTCGGCGAGCGCCGCGAGCGCGATCTCCCCACACCGCAACATCTGGTCGTAGGCGGTCGCCCCCAACGACTCCCCTTCGGCCGGGATCGGTGCCGTGCCGGCGACGATGACGCGGTCGCCGACGCGGACGGCGCGGCTGAACCCGTAGCGTTGCTCGTACGGCGAGCCGGAGCGGGCATGGCGGCGACCCATGGCGGCGACTCTACCCGGAGCCTCCAGCGCTATCGTCGCCGTCGTGCAACCGATCATCCCGCCCAACGTTCCCGCCGTAGACGTCGAGGAGGCGCAACGCCGCCACGCTGCGGGTGCCCGGCTGATCGACGTGCGCGAGCACATGGAGCACGTTTCCCTGCGGATTCCGGGGACCCAGCTGCTGCCGATGTCCACGATCCGCGAGTGGTATGCCGACCTCGATCCCGACGAGGAGCTGCTCGTCTACTGCCGCACCGGCCAGCGATCTGCCTCGGTGGTCCATGCCCTGATCGAGCAGGCCGGGTTCACCAACGCCACCAACGTGACCGGGGGCATCGTTGCCTGGGCCGAGACCGGGCTCCCGACCGAGGCCGGCCCGGCAGGACCAAACCCGGTCCGCTGAGCCGGACGGGTCGCGGTTGGATCTCAGCCCGAGACGCCGAGCAACATCCGTGCAGTCGACACGTCTTGCCTGATCTGGCCGACCAGCTCGTCGATCCCGGCGAACCTCTGCTCGTCGCGGATGCGGGCGACGAACTCGACGTGAAGCTCCACGCCGTACAAGTCGACATCGGTGTCGAGGAGATGCACCTCAACAACGGTCGTCGAGCCATTGAACGTCGGTCGGATGCCCACGTTGGCCACCGCCGGCCGGTCGGGGCGGCCGATGCCTGCCCGCACGGCGTAGACCCCGTGCGCCGGCAGGGCCTGATAGGGGGCGAGCCGCAGGTTGGCCGTGGGCACTCCGATAGCCCGGCCCCGGCCGTCACCGGCGACGACGGTGCCCCGAAGCTCGAAGGACCGGCCGAGGAGCGCCTCGGCGGTATTGAGATCGCCCCGCGTCAGCGCATCGCGAATGCGGGTTGCGGAGAAGGGTTCCGACTCCCCCACCAGCGCGACCGGAACGACCTCGAAACCGTGGACGGCCCCGAGCTGAGCGAGCACTGCGACGTCGCCGCTTTGGCGATAGCCGAAGCGGAAGTCCGCGCCGACGGAGACGACGGCCGACGCCAGGCCCGCCACCAGCACTTGGGCCACGAAGTCCCCCGGCGCCTGATGTCGCAGCGTCTCGTCGAAGTCGAGAATCGCCACCCGCTCGTGCGCCGTCATCTTGCCCTGCCCCC
>JBFFFX010000263.1:0-4269 GCA_041557775.1 Acidimicrobiia bacterium
CCCCCGCGACAGCTCTCCGGGGCTCTCGGCCGACCAGGATCGGATCCCGAAGGCCTCGCCGATCGCCTTGCCGTCGGGCGTGATGAAGTCGACGGACATCGGCTCGCGGTGCCCTCGCAGCTTGTGGAGACCCTTGATCCACCCGAAGCTGCCGTTGGTGAAGAGGATCAACACGGCGGGAATGTCGAGACGGGCCAGCGTCTCGAGCTCCCCGGCGGCCATCCCCAGCGATCCGTCGCCGAACAGCCCGACGGGGCGCCGAGAGGGGTCGGAGTACCAGGCGCCGACCACGGCGGGAATCGCGTAGCCGAGGCCGCCGTAGGCCCGGGGGATGGTCAGCGACACCGAACGGTTGGTCTTCAGGAACCGGGTCATGTGTGGTGTCGGTGTACCCGCATCGGAGAGCACGTGCACCGGCTGTCCGTAGTCTCGGAGTCGCTCGTTGAGCTCGTGGGCGACGCGCTCCGGACGCAGCGGCGCCTCAGCGCGCTCGAGCAGCGTCGCCGCGTTCATCCAGAACGTGGCACGCAGCTCATTGAGGTGTGCCACCCACTCGTGCCGCAGCGAGGTGTCCACCTCTTCGGGGATGCGCTCGATCAGTCCGTCGACGACGGCGCCCACGTCGCCCGCGATGCTCAGCTCGTTCTCGTAGTTGTTGCCCAGCGCCTCGGGATTGATGTCCACGTGGACGAGGCGCTTGGCGTGCGTGACCTCGGGGAAGGTGAAGCCGACGGTCACCACCGAGCCGATCTTCGAGCCGAGGAACACGACGAGCTCGGCCTCCTCCATCGCCAGATTGGCGTGGGGATGAAAGCCGTTGTCGCCGATGACCCCGATGGCCAAGGGATGATCGGCCGGCACGGAACCCTGGCCGGTGATGGTCGTCACGACGGGAATGTTGAGCCGCTCGGCAAGGGCGGTGACGGAGGCACCTGCCCGGGATCGGCGGACGCCGCCACCGGTGACGAGAAGCGGCTTCTCGGCGTCGAGGAGCACGGCGATGAGCTCGTCGAGCTTTGCGTCCAAGGGTCGAGTGCGAAAGGCCGGGAAGTTGGAACATTCGGTCTCGACGTGGAGCGAAACCTTGTCCAGATCGACGTCCTCGAACAGCAGGTCCTCCGGGATCTGGAGGTGGACCGCCCCGGGGGTGCCGGAGGTGGCGGTCCGGAAGGCTCTGCGGATCACTTCCGGGAGCTTGTCTGCCGACTTCACCAACTCCGACATCTTCGTGATCGGCTCGTAGAGCCTGGCGCAATCGAGCTCGGTGATGACGCCGCGACCCTCGCCGGGCAGCGGGATGTCGATGGTGAGCAAGATCACCGGCACGGCCGAGGCGTTGGCCTCCGCAACCGGGGGGAGGGAATACATGGAGCCCGCCCCCGAGGGGCACTCGAAGACACCGGGTGCGTTGCCGAGCCGGGCATAGGCGTCTGCCATGAAGCCGGCAGAGCGCTCGTCGCGCGCCATGACGTGGCGAATCTCCGACTCGCGCCGGTGCAGCGCCTCGTAGAACGGCACATTCGTGTCGCCGGGCACACCGAAGACGTGGCGCACGCCGTAGCCGATGAGCATCTCGACGAGGACGTCCGATCCGAGCATGTGCGGCGTTCCTTTCCTACGTTGCGCGGAGCCTGGTACATCGTATACGATGTACCATCTTCTCGTCGGGATCGTATGTCACCACTGACCAAAGCCGTCGTTCACGGGACCCGCGCCGAGCAGGCCTATCAGGCTATCAAGGACGCGATCATCGGGTTGGACCTCCGACCCGGCGACGCGATCGTCGAGGACGATCTCGCTGCGCAGATCGGAATCTCGAAGACTCCCGTCCGGCACGCGCTGGCGCGCCTGGAACGGGAAGGCCTCGTCGTCAGGATTCCGTACAAGGCCACGTACGTTGCCGACCTCGACCCCGGCGATGCCGCCGACATTCTCGAGCTGCGCGCAGTGCTCGAGGGACTCGCCGCCCGGTCGGTGGTCGAAGTCGCCGACGACACGACGCTCGATGAGGCGGAAGAGCTGCTCGACGCGTATGACGCGGCCGTTGCCGCTCACGAGCTGGATCGCGCCGCCGACTTGGGTGAGGGGTTCCACCGTCTGGTGACCGGCGCGTCGGCGAATCGTCATGTGGCGGCGATGCTGGAGACGCTCAATCTGCAACTCGCTCGGTTGCGGGCCCTGTCGGGGCAGCACCACGATCGTGCGGAGGCTTCGAGCAGGGAGCACCGCGAGATTCTCGCCGCGTTGCGTGCTCGGGATGCGGAGGCGGTGGAGCGGGCCTTCCGCAACCACCGCGGCTCGTTCGTGGCCCACGTCGCCGCCGGCCGATCATCCACTTCCGAGGACCACGCATGAGCAACGCAACCGTCCAGATTTCCATCACGCTGCGCGACTACCTGCGTGCCGACCGGATGCCGACGACATGGTGTGCCGGCTGCGGTCTCGGAATCATCATGAATGCCATCGTGCAGGCGGTGGCGTACCGCGGTCTGGACATGGATCAGGTGAGCATGGTCTCGGGAATCGGCTGCACCGGGCGCATGTCGGGCTATGTCGACTGCAACACCGTGCACACCACCCACGGTCGGGCGCCCGCCTTCGCCACGGGCATCAAACTCGCCAAGCCCGACATGACCGTCATCACGGTGATGGGCGACGGCGATGCGATGTCGATCGGCGGCAACCACCTCGTGCACGCGATGCGGCGCAACATCGGCATGGTGGCGATCGTGGTCAACAACAACGTCTACGGACTGACCGGCGGGCAGACGTCCCCGACGACGCCGGTGGGCGGGGTCTCGACGACGGCTGCCGAGGGTTCCTTCGAGCGACCGATGGACCTCGAAGCCCTGGCACGTACTGCGGGGGCGCCGTTCTTTGCCCGCGCCACCGTGAACCACACGGCGTCGCTGACCCAAGCGGTCGAGAAGGCGCTCGGCGTCGACGGGTTCGCCCTCGTCGAGGTGATCAGCAACTGTCATGTGATCTACGGACGCATGAACGGCATGCCGGAGGCGGCGGACATGATCGAGGCGATGGACGCCGACACGTGGCGGACCAATCCGGCGCTGCTGCAGCGGGCCGACCAGGCGATCCGGGTCACCGCCGGGGGGATCGAGAACCACGAGCAGATGCTGCAGCGCGAAGGCGTGTCGCACGATCAACGGTCCGGACGAGGGGTGATCTGGACCGACAGCGGATCCGTCGATCTCAGCAGCCGGTATCGCACGCTCATCGAGGAGCGGCAGCGCGAACACGGTGAGGACGGATGAGCGGCGTCATCACTCCCGGCATCTACGAGATCAAGGTCTACAAAGAGCTGTGCAAGGCCTGCGGGCTGTGTGTGGCGTGGTGTCCGAAGAAGGTACTCGCCCCCGACGAGGAGAACTACCCGCTCACGCCGGGCTTGGACGACTGCATCGGCTGCAAGCTGTGTGAGTGGCACTGCCCCGACTTCGCAATCGAGATCATCGCACCAGGAACGGAGGTGGCGGATGTCGACGCCCTCATTCATGACGGGTAACCAAGCCATCGCCGAAGGCGCCATCGCCGCCGGCTGCCGTTTCTACGCCGGCTATCCGATCACCCCGTCGTCTGACGTCGCGGAGGCCTTGTCGGGAAAGCTGCCGGAGGTCGGCGGCGTGTTCATCCAGATGGAAGACGAGATCGCCTCGATGGCGGCGGTCATCGGCGCCTCCCTCGGCGGCCTGAAGGCGGCGACCGCCACGTCCGGTCCCGGCTTCTCGCTCATGCAGGAGAACCTGGGCTTCGCCGTCGTCGGCGAGATCCCCTGCGTGGTCATCAACGTGCAGCGGGTCGGTCCTTCGACCGGTCTGCCGACGAAGGTCGCCCAAGGCGACGTGATGCAGGCGCGTTGGGGAACCCATGGGGACCACCCGATCATCGCCCTCTATCCGAGCTCCGCGCAGGAGGCCTTCGAGCTGACGGTGCGGGCCTTCAACCTCTCCGAGCGATTTCGGACGCCTGTCGTGCTGTTGTCCGATGCGATCGTCGCCGGTTTGCGCGAGAAGGTGGAGATACCCGATGCCGCGGACATCGAGGTCGTCGATCGGCCCGAGCCAACCGTGCCGCCTCAGGAGTACCGACCGTTCGACTACAGCAGTGCCGCGGTGCCGCCGCTTGCCAAGTTCGGGAGCGGCTACCGGTTCCATGTGACCGGACTCCTTCACGACGAGCGAGGCGCCCCGACGGAGGACTCGGCGATCGTCGCCCGATGGTGGGAGTACATGGAGCGGAAGCTGCAGGCGC
>JBFFFX010000264.1:0-4260 GCA_041557775.1 Acidimicrobiia bacterium
CCACGCCCGGTACCCGGCTCAGCCGAGTCGGGAGACCAGGTAGTCGCGGAAGTGGGCGATCAGGCGCTCCGAGTCGAGGAAGAGCGTCCCGTGGTTGTGTGCACCGGCGGCCATGCCGCGCTGTACCGACTCCACGAGCGCGAGATCCTCGGCACCCACCTGGTCATCGAAGGCGAGCATGTCGGCAATCCATGCGTCGTCCACACCAGGTCCTACGAAGTAGTCGAGGTAGCGATGGGTCGTGCCCGGGGCGGTAGGGATCACCGGGCCGATCGAGATGTTGGGTTGGCCGGGCATGATGTTGACGGTCGTGTTGGGATGCAGGAAATGGAACTGCCCGCGGCCGATCGGGCCGGTGGGGTCGAAGGGGCCCGTCCATCCTCGCCGCACGGGGCCGTATTGGCTCGAGCCGTGCGCCGACGTGACGAGCCGGTAGTCGTCGGGGTCGGTGGCAATGACCTTGGAGAATCCCGGGTGCGCCAGCCGGCAGTGGTAGCACTCGAGGAAGTTCTCGACGCACACCTTCCAGTTCGCGCGGTAATCCCCGGTCGTCCGCTGGAGGAAGCGAAGGTCCGCCACCTCGAGCAGTTCGGCGACGCGGTCTCTCACGTCGCCGACCCATTCCTCGAACGGCGTCTCGGGCTCCCCGGCGGCAACGAACAGGAAGGGACCCCACCGGCCGAGCGGCAGCGGCCTCAGGGCGTGGGCCTCGTAGGTGAAGCCTTCTTCGCGTTCGGCGCGCGGCGCGTTCTGCAACGCGCCGTCGAGGGAGTAGGTCCATGCGTGGTAGGGACACCGCAGCTGGTCCCTGGCTCCCGGGGCTTCACAGACCACGGCACCGCGGTGGCGGCAGACGTTGGCGAGGGCGCGCAGGTCTCCCGCGGCGTCCCGGGTGACGACGACGGGCAGGTTTCCGGCGATGGCGGGGAAGTAGGTGCCCGGATCGGGCAGGTCGCCGAGGTGCCCGACATAGTGCCACGCCCCGGCGAAGACGGTGCGGTGCTCGGACCGCAGAATCTCCGGATCGGTGTACCACGACCATGGGAGGGTGCGGGTGTCGGTCATCGGGTGGAGCGTACCGCCGTGAACTCTCGG
Source organism: Acidimicrobiia bacterium (assembly GCA_041557775.1). Classification (GTDB taxonomy): domain Bacteria; phylum Actinomycetota; class Acidimicrobiia; order Spongiisociales; family UBA5794; genus DATHZQ01. Next base: position 1,096 of record JBFFFX010000264.1, read on the forward strand.
TAGGGTCTCGGCATGATCGAACGGGACACTTCCAGCCCTGCGCTCTCGCTGCAGCTGGCCCGCCGCCTCCGCGACGGCGGTTTGATGTGGCAGGCCGAGCCCGGCGACCGTTTTGCGATCCCCGATCGCGGCCTCGACGATCGTGTCTTCGCCATCAACGACATGGTGATCGAGGTGCGCGACGTGATCGGGGAGCGGGAGCTGGCCTTCAACGGAACGGTGGAGTGGGCACTGGACTCCATCCTCCAGGCCGAAGTGATCTGGTTGCCGAGCGAAGCCCAGCTGCGCACCGTGCTCGGCGACCGTTTCGTCGCGTTGTACCGGGACGACGACGGCTATGCGTGCGTGGCCCGGATCGACGGGCGGCCGATCACGTTCACGGCACCGACGGCTGCCGACGCCTACGGCGAAGCCTGCCTGGCTGCGCTCACGGCACCGTCAGATCGCTGAGATCAGCCTCGTAGGCCGCAACCCGGCTCGGATCCGAGCTCCGGACGACCAGGCGCGGCCCGGCGACGACGACGTCGTCGGCGAGCCGGTCGAGACCGGGTGTGTCGATCACGTCCCAGGTGGCGTCGCCGACAAGCCACGCCCCCGGACGCCCGCCGGGGCTTCCGAATGCCAGAAGGTGATCGCCCGTCCAGATGATCTCCGTCAGCGCCGCAGCGCCTCTGGGCAGCCCCGGCGGGGTCGCGTCGGTCCAGCGGCCGCCGTCGGGCGACCGGAACACGAACGGCACGGTCATTCGGCTGGTGCCCGTCGCAGTTCCCCACAGCACGAGACCTTCGTCCCCGGCGCCGATGCAGCCCGATACGGAGACGGACGTCGCGTCGAGGTTGGGGAGCTCGAGACGCAGCCAGGTTGTCGCATCCACGGTCGAGGCGGCGACGAGTTCGGCTGTTGCCGAGTCCAAGGCGTCGAGTGGCCGCCGCACGCCGACTCCGACCCACACATCGGACCGATCGGGGCACACTGCCGCGATCTCGGTCGTGGTGCCGGCTGGAGAGGCGAAGACGTCCGGGGCGGCGAAACGGCCCGGCGCCGCCGTATCGTCCCACACGACGACGGCACCATCTGAGGCTGCAGCGCCGAACGTTCCTCCGTAGGCCACCGTGCGGTTCTCGAGGCGCTGGATGCCCAGCGGTGCGAAGAAGGGCGTGTCGGCGTCGATGATGGCCGTCGACCACTCACGATGGCCCTCCAGGGTGGCGAGCTGCACGTCGCCCGCCTCCCGAGCGAGCGCCACGCCCCCTCCGGTGCGGGGGAAGGCCACGAGGTCGATGGCGTGGTCGACGAGAGTCCACGCGCCCGGTTCGGTCGAGGTCCACATCGGCGTGGCGGCAAGGGGGGAGCGCACCCCCGTCAACACGATGGTTCCATCGACGTGCCCGAGGGCTCGGCTCGTAGGGGCTCGAGCCGGAGCCGGCCCGAGCGAGAATGTTTCCCATGACAGTGCATCGCCGATCGCGTACGACGAACCCCCGGCGACGAGAAGGCCGTTGCGACCTGCGGTGACGAATCGGGCCGGTTCGGGTGAAGGCCCGGCAGACGTCCAGGCGATGCCGTCGCTCGAGGCGAAGACGTCGGTGCGGGAGACGGCGGTGAATCCGGCACGGTCGAGGGTGATGTCGACGATGCCGGACGTCGCCGGACCGCCCGCCGCCGCTGCGAAGTTCGTCGTCGCCGTCCAGTCCGTCGCGTCGGCCGAGACCCATGCCGCCGCCTGGGCGCCTGCGTCGGTCAGGAGGTGGCCGGCGGCTGCCACCGTGGTCCCGGTCGCGGTGAGCGCATTCACTCGTGCTCCCAAGAGCTCTGTCTCGATGAAGGTCTCGCCGTCGAGCGTGCTGCGGAGGTAGCCGGAGTCGTCGCGATAGCCACTGAGCACGATCGTGTTGCCGAGCACGGCCACGTCGGTGACGAACGGGTCGCTGAGCGCCATCGAATCGTGGCGTTCCCACGTTGCTCCTGCGTCGCGGCTGAGCCACAGCGGGCGTCCATCGACACTCTCGCCGATGACGGCGATCAGGTTGCCGGAGGCGGCGATGTGGAGCGCCGCCTCTCCGGGCGAGCCGGGCAGCGCGATGGCCGACCAGGCTCCGCCGTCGCCGATCCAAACGACCGGCGCGGCGGCGCCACCGTCCGACGAGCTGCCGGCGACCAGCACGCGCTCGTCGGTTGCGGCGAGGGCGCCGATCGTTCCGGCCGCGCCGCCGGCCGCGCCGCCGGCGGCGGGGAGACGCTCGGCGATCACGTCTCCGCCGGCGGACACGCGCCACACCGTCGGCACGTCGCCATCGGCTTCTCGGAGGAACTCCGTGCCGGCGATCAGCCACCCACCATCCGGAGAGACCGCAGCGCCCCGCACGAGCACCGGACCATTCGGGAGCGTCATTCCGTCGCCGTCGATTCGGGTGAATGGGAGCGTGCCATGGGGAGTTGGCGCCGTCGGCAGCGGCGCGACGGTGGAGACGGGCGGCGGCGGCGTTGTCGATGTCGCCACCTCGGCGCGGTCACTCCCGCTGCACGCGGTCGCAACGAGCAGTACTCCGGCGGCGGCCCGAACGAGGCGGGAGGCGTGGTGCACGTTGCAGCTCCTGTGGCGAGGCCGGCGGCGCAACCGTACTTCGTTGCCGGCGCGTCGGAAAGATGGCGTCCGCCCCATGTTCGATACAGTGGTCGGCAGGCCCCCGGAGAGGTGACAGCTGGGCTCCGTATGGACTGCAGTGATGATGTTCGCCGTGATGCTGTGGACGCTGGCGCCGGCGGCGGCACAGGACACGGAAACGCGGTCGTTCACGGGGGAGGGCTCCCGCACCGCGGAGAGCGATATCGAGCTCTATCTCCTCGAGGGCGTCTACCAGCACCGCATACGGTCGCAGGACTGCGTGGTGACGGTAGGACTCTTCCCCGCCGAGCGGGAGCCGGTGGTGCGGCTGGCCGATGTGCTGCAGGCCGACCTCGCGATCGGCATGGCGCCCGGCCGGGTGGGTCCCATTGGGGCCTTTCGGATCAGTCAGCCGGGGTGGGCGGTCGTGCAGCTCGGCACCGGACCCGACTGCAGCTGGACGTACGAGATCGTTGGCAGGTTCCTCCCGCCGGGCCGTGAGCCGGGGCCGCCGGGGGTCCTGGCGCAACCGTGGGTGTTGTGGGTTGCGGTCGCGCTGG
>JBFFFX010000265.1:0-4222 GCA_041557775.1 Acidimicrobiia bacterium
GAGCCGCCACTCGCCGGGGACGCCTTTCAGCTCGAAGTCGCCGATGTCGTCGAACTCGATCCCCGAGCCGACGACGAGGTCCTTCACCGTCCGCGACACCATTACTCCGCCGCGATCTGCGGCAGCCATCACCCGCGAGGCGATGTGCACCGCCAGGCCGCGGACGTCCCCGTCCGCCATCTCCACCTCTCCGGTATGCACGCCGGCGCGGATCGCCAAGTCGAGCCTCGCCAGCTCGTCGACGAGACGTGCGGCGCACGTCACCGCCCGGGCTGGACCGTCGAACGTCGCAAGAGACCCGTCTCCCATCAGCTTGATCTCGCGGCCCCGGTACCGCTCGATCGCACCACGCACGATCCGATCGTGCTCGGACAGGAGATCGAACCAGCGCTCGTCGCCGAGCGCCGCCGCCGTGGCGGTCGAGTCCACGATGTCGGTGAACAAGACGGTGGCGAGTACCCGATCCGTGGGAGGCGCGTCGCGCTTGCCGGTGAGGAACTCCTCGACGTGATCGAGCGTGGGCTCGAAGTCGCCTGCGTGGAACGGCACGGTGTCGGCGCCGTCGACGAGGCGCAGCTCGGCGCCGGAGATGTGTTCCGACAGATACTCGCCGAGCGCCGCCCGGTGGAACAGGGCATCGCGGCGGGCCACCACGAGAGTCGGAGCCGCGATGAGGGGCAGCGCCGCCCGCACGTCGACCTCGCCGAACCACTCGAACGTGCTCTTGATCAACCCGAGCGGGACCGACAACCGCTGATAACGCGTCCACCAGGTACGGAACCGAGTGTCGTCGGCCACCGACGGCGCCGTCAGCTGCAGCATGTCCCCGGTCGTTCCATGCTGAGCGAAGTACTGCTCCGACAGCGCAGCGGCGGCCGTGGGCGGCAGCCCTATCGGGTAGTCGTCCCGCCGAACCAGGCATGCGTACGAGTTGACCAGCACCAGCGCCGCGACCCTGTGCGGGGCGGATGCGGCCAGCATCAGCGCAAACAGTCCGCCCTCGGTATCGCCGTAGGCGACAGCCTCTTCGATGCCGGCCGCATCGAGAACCGCGAGGACGTCATCGACCACCTCTTCCACCGTCTGCCAGACCGTCCCCGTCACGAGCGGGTCGGAGACACCGGAGCCGCGCATGTCGAACATGACCACCCGGCCCATCGTCGCCAGCCGGTCGAGGAACCTCGCCGCCGAGGGTTCGTCCCAGATGGTCTCGACGTTGGTCAACGCCCCGGTCAGGAAGATGATGTCTCTGTCGCCCGACCCGAAGACCTGATAGCCGAGGTAGCCCTGGGCGGCCTCCACGTACCGGGTCTCGGGACGAGCGGTGCTCCGCCTCTCCATCGCCATGACCGCAGACTACGGCGCGTACCTCCGCAACCCATCCCGTTCGCGCCTCTCCCGGCCCGGAGCATGCACCACACCGACTCCGCTCCTGGCGCCGGGCGGGCTCGAAGTCCGGAAACGCGCTCAGCCTCGACGAACTCGCTCGCCCCGCGGGACATCTGCTACACCCGCGTGGTCACGGTCGACGGCAAGACCGCCGCCTGGCTCTTCTCGGGCTTCGAGACCGACGCTCCCTTCAGGACGGTTGCCGAGTGGGCCAATCCACCCCGGGGAGTTCCATGTCGTCAACCACTACGCATTCCGACCGCGTCCCGACCCACTAGAGCCGGAGGTCACCGGAACGACCCGAACCGGCCCCCGCCGGCTCGGGTCGGCGTTCCGAGTCTGAGTCATCGCGACGGGCCGCGTGCCCTCCGGGGCCGGCCGACGGACGGAGGCGAATCGAAGCCTCCTCGGACCACCGAAACCGCCGCCTTGCCTCGGCGAGCCTCTGCGGGCCGTACCACCGCGCCGCCCAAGAAGAGTCCGGCTTCGCCAGGCGCACGGCGCCGGCGACGGCGACGAGCCCAAGCGCAACGGAGATCGCGAGGACGACGATGTTGGCGAAGATCCACAGCACAGCAAAGCCCATCGCCTCGCCGGTGTCCCAGTCAGATCCATCCGCTTCCGAGACGGCCAGGAGCGCCGTTTCGGAAACCACCGGCAGCGCCACCGCGCCGATGCCGCACCACCCGAGACCGCGCTTGCCCTTCCAGCGGCACAGGATCCCGGCGCCGACACAGCCGAGGCCGACCAGGACGACAACGCCGGCCAGGGCGAGCATGCGCTCCACATCGTCGTCCCGATCGACCTCGGCCGCGAGATAGACACGTAGACGAGAGAAGCCCACTGCGAGGCCCGCCAGCGCCGCGGCTCCGGTTGCCGCACCTACCCACGACCGCCGGGCGGCGGAGCCGATGATCCAGGCGAGCAAGGTCAGACCTGCAATGACCCACAGAGCCATCCCGCGACCTCCCGAGGAGGCGTCTCGGCGTGCGATGGAACCCGCACGCCACCGGCGAGCTATCGGTCACTCCCGTTCATCGTCACCAACATCACCAGTCGGCGGATAGGGGACAACGACCCGAAACGATGCGGGGCGCGTTGCGGGGCGCTGCCGACAGAACGTCACGAGGCCGGCCCTGCCGCCGACAGAGCCACAGACGCGCCGGTCCGACCACATCTCCGGTTTCGCATACGAGTGGTGGCTTCCGCTGCGAACCAGCGGACATCGCCGATGTCGTGGCTGCGGGCGTGACCTTCGGCTCTAGCCAACCGACCTCCATCCGTCGCGCGATGTCGCAGAGGGGATGCGTCGTGGATCCCCCCACGACTCGGCACTGCACCCGGCAGCAGCGACTCGCCGGCGGTGATCCCATTCCCTTCAAGAGGGAGGTGGCGACATGCGTGAGGGTGGCTCCGTCTACAGCAGCGTCGTACTAGCCGTCGTCGCTTTGGTCGTGACAACCGGGATGGCGCGGATGCATTCCACCTGGACCAGCGAAAGCGAGCAGTCCGGCGCGACGTACGAACGCAGCGTCACGGTCAACGGCGAATCTGTGGCCATTGGCGGCCGACGGATCGAGGCGAGAACGGTGGTCGACGATTCCGCGGAGTCGACGAACTGTGGCGAGGGCATCGTCGCCGTCGGCGGAACCGTCACCATCGAAATAAAGAGCGACTGCCGAAAGGAGGGAACCGAACTCGAGCTGGCTCTGGCCGGCAAGTACGAAGCCGATGAGACGATCAGCTATGAAGGCAATGTCTGGAAGGGTGCGGATGGTCCGCTGAACTTCGAGTTGACCCCGTCTGAGCTCGAGGAGCTGGGGCTCGGGCCCGCCTCCTCCGAAGCGGACCCCGACGCAGCCGGCGAGGCGTTGAAGCAACAGTCCGCGTCCGTGTTCGAAGAGCTGGACTGGATGCTGGTCGCCCTTCTCGTGTCAGCCGCCATCGTTCTCCTGGCGATGGTCGTTGCGAGGTCCTGGGAGCTTCGCCGCCGGTACGAGTTCCTCAACGAAGCGTTCAAGACGGTGGTCCAGACGCCGAACCCGACGGAGTGTGAGGCGATTCTCGAAACGACCCGGCAATCCGGGGAGGCCGACCGCCGTGCCAGCGTCTATCGATCGCTGGTCGAAGGTCTGGTGTTGACCTGGGTCGTGATTGCCTTGATCGCGCTGGGGGCCGCCGGCAAGGTGACCCAGGAGGGGATCGTGTCCGTGCTGGCAGCGATGGTCGGATACGCAGCCGGTCGGACTGCCGGCGCAAGTTGATCTCCCCTGGTCGGCAACCCGGCCCGCCAGGACATCGTCGCCGAAGCGGTGCGAACCTACTCCTCCTTCTCGTCGCCCGCGTCTTCCCGCTTCTTGTCGTCTCTGCCCATGATCCGCAGGAGGAAGGTCCACAACCGCTGCACGAGAGATTCCTTTCGCCGCTGCTACCGAAGATCCCACGTCTCGAGTTCGGCGCTCAGTGCCGGATGTCCCGCGTCACCGTAGGTGATTGCCCGTAGGGGGGCCGGGACCCATGGCTTCTGGCCCCAATCGGCCTGTATGCCCTGGTGGGAAACGGTTTGGAGCTGGCGGCGGGACTCGAACCCGCGACCTGCTGATTACAAAGTATCCAGCACTGAGCGCTGTGCTCGATGTTGAGGAGCAAGGAATACCAAGGGTCGGCCAGGACCGTGGGGTGCGTAGTTATCTGCTCACGGAGAGGCATCAACTTCCACACTCGAGGTCGGTGACTCGCGATATCGGCGATATCAACCGCAGCAGCGGCGCCTTGTCCACCGTCGTCCAACCTCCCCCCGCCATACTCGGGGAGGACGTGTCCCTTCATCTAC
>JBFFFX010000266.1:0-4182 GCA_041557775.1 Acidimicrobiia bacterium
CCCCCCCCCCCCCCCCCCCCCACGCCGGTGGCGACGGCGACCAGCATGGACGATGGCGTCGAGCGGGTGCTCCTCGAAGTGGGCGATGGCGAAGGCGGCTTCGACCTGCAGTGGTTCGAGGTGACGATCGAGAACGCCGCCCCGACGGTCGACGACCCGTCGACGCACAGCCTGTTCGGGGCGGCGACCGACCTCGTGGTCGGCTTTGCCGATCCGGGCACGCTCGACACCCACGCCGCGGTGATCGACTGGGGCGACGGCACGACCTGCGACACCGGCGATCCGGCGGCGGCGTGCTCGGTCGACCCGGCCGGGAGGGTTGTCGTGGGAAGCCACGTCTACGCCGCTCCCGGGTCGTACGCAGCCTCGGTGACCGTGACGGACGACGACGGCGCCTCGGCGACGGCGACGGGCACGATCGAGGTCGCCGTCGGCGTCGACACCGCCGACGCGTGGATGGCGACCGACGCGTGGCCACTCGATCCTGTGTCTGTGGCGGGAGTCGACTACGCGCGGGATGAGGCAATCGCAGCTATGAGTCTCGCGAGCGAGACCGAGCGCAGTGCGGCGCTCTTCGTCGAGGTCGTTGCCGCGTCGCTCAACGGAGCCTCCGGCGCCGAGGGCGCGTGCGTTGCCGACCTTCTCGTCGCATCCCACGCCTGGCTCGCCAACAACCCGCCGGGCAGCGGCCTCGAGCACAACGACAAGCCGTGGAAGGACGAGGGGGCCGACTTGTGGGCGGCGCTCGTCGACTACAACGCCGGCCTCATGTGTGCTCCCGCCGGCTAGAGAGAACCCCCTGCGACACATTCGACCCGCCGCCCCCCCCGGCGGGTCGAATCGCGTCGCGCACGCGAAGGATCCTGCCGGTGCGCGGCGATCGGCCGGCGTCACGTTGGGTGGGTCTCGGGTCCGAGCCGGCTGCCGGGGTGATGCGATTACCCTGCAGGGCTCCCACCACCGACGGACGGATCTCGTGGACAAGTACGACCACCAATCGATCGAGCACGCATGGCAGGAGCGATGGGAGGCCGAGGGCCTCTACCGCTCCCGCGTGGATTGGAACCGGCCGAAGCACTACGCCCTGACCATGCTCCCGTACCCGTCGGGCGATCTGCACATGGGCCACTGGTATGCGATGACGCCGTCCGACGCCCGGGCCCGGGTGATGCGGATGAAGGGCTACAACGTGCTGTTCCCGATGGGCTTCGATGCGTTCGGGCTCCCAGCCGAGAACGCTGCGGTGCAGCGCAACATCCACCCCGCCAAGTGGACCTACGAGAACATCGACCGGATGCGCAGCCAGCTGCGCTCGATGGGGGCCATGTTCGACTGGGAGCGGGAGGCGGTCAGCTGCGATCCCGACTACTACCGCTGGACCGAGTGGCTGTTCAAGCGGATGTTCGAGCACGACATCGCCTACCGCGGCGAAGCGATGGTGAACTGGTCGCCCACGCTGCAGACGGTGCTCGCCAACGAGCAGGTCATCGACGGCAAGGACGAGCGCACCGGTCAGCCGGTGGTGCAGAAGCTCATGGAGCAATGGTTCTTCGCCATCACGAGGTACGCCGAGGAGCTGCTCCGGTTCGATGACATCGACTGGCCCGAGCCGATCAAGACGATGCAGACCAATTGGATCGGCCGGTCCGAGGGCGCCGAAGTCACGTTCCGCACCGAGGCCGGCGACGAGATCGTCGTCTTCACCACCCGCCCCGACACCCTGTGGGGCGCCACCTTCATGGTGCTGGCCCCGGAGCATCCGCTCGTCGACTCGCTCACGTCCGAGGAGAAGAGCGCCGCGGTCTCGGCGTATCGCGAGCAGGCGGCCCGCCAGACCGAGCTGGAGCGTATGGAGGAGAGCCGGGAGAAGACGGGCGTCTTCACCGGCGGCTACGCAGTCAATCCCGTCAACGGTGCGCGCGTCCCGGTCTGGATCGCCGACTACGTGCTGCTCTCCTACGGCACGGGGGCGATCATGGCGGTCCCCGCCCACGACCAGCGCGACTTCGAGTTCGCCCGCCAGTTCGGGCTCGACATCGTCCCCGTCATCCATCCGACCGGGGAGGCGCCTCTGGTGGAGCCGGACATGACCGAGTCCTACGTCGGTCCCGGGGTGATGGTCAACAGCGGTCCGATCGACGGTGTCGAGGCCACCTTGGCGAAGGGGCGGGCGAATCCGTCTATCGCGGCGACGATCGACTGGCTCGAGCACAACGGTGCCGGGACAGAGTCGATCAACTACCGGCTGCGCGACTGGCTGATCTCCCGGCAGCGGTATTGGGGGTCGCCGATTCCGATCGTTCATCGGGCGGATGGCGGCATCGAGGCGGTCCCGGACGACGAGCTGCCCGTCGTGCTGCCGGAGGATGTCGCGTTCTCCGGGCGGAGCCCGCTGACGACGTTCGAGCCGTTCCTGCACACGACCGACTCGGCAGGCCAGGCGGCGACCCGGGAGACCGACACGATGGACACCTTCATGTGCTCGTCGTGGTACTGGTTCCGGTACTTGTCCCCGCATGCGGCCGACGCCCCGTTCGATCCCGAGGAAGCGGCCTACTGGCTGCCGGTCGACGTGTACACCGGCGGCGCCGAGCACGCCGTGATGCACTTGCTCTACGCACGGTTCTTCGTGAAGGCGATGCGGGACATGGAGGTCTTCGCGGACACCATCGCGGCGATGCGGGCGCATGGCCGCGATCCCGAGGGCTTGTTCGAGGAGCCTTTCCTGATGCTTCGGAACCAGGGTCAGATCCTCGGTGAGGAGCGGACCGGCGATCACCTCGTCATCGACGGCGAGCGCGACGGCGAGCGAGTCGTCGCTTCAGGGGTGCGCGTCGATCCCGATGCGGGTCCGGGCGACGGCCTCGTCGTGGGCGAACTGCTGCGCCGCACGGAGAACCTGCTCCTGGTCGATACGGGCGACGACATGGTCAACGTCGAGGTGCCGGAGACGGCGTCTGTCGACATCCCCGACATCGCCGGGGTGAACGACGTCAATCAGCTCAAGCACCACCTCGACGTGCAGCGCATGTCGAAGTCGCGGGGCAACGTCGTCAACCCCGACGAGTTGGTCGAGCGTTTCGGCGCCGACACGGTGCGGACCTACCTGATGTTCGCGTTCGAGTGGCAGAAGGGCGGTCCGTGGGACAGCCGGGGCATCATCGGCGCCCGCCGCTTCATCGAGGACGTGTGGAAGCTGGGGACGGTTGCGTATGCCCCCGACGCCGTTGACGACGAGGCGTCGGTTGCCCTGCGCCGCCGGGTTCATCAGACCATCGCCAAGGTCGACGAGGACATGCTCGACTTCAAGTGGAACACGGCGGTGGCGGCGCTGATGACGCTGCGCAACGACCTGCAAGAGGCGCAGCGCACAGCCGTGGTCGCACCGGCCGTGTGGACCGAGGCGGTGGAGACGTTGCTGAAGCTGCTGGCGCCCATCGCTCCGCACGTCACGGAGGAGCTGTGGCGGCGTCGCCACGACGAGTCGGTGCACGTGCAGCCGTGGCCGCAGGCCGACCCCGACGTCGCGCGGGAGGAGTGGGTCACGATGATCTTGCAGGTCAACGGCAAGGTGCGCGACCGGGTCGACGTCCCCGTCTCGATCTCCGAAGAGGAGGCGATCTCGATCGCCCTGGCGTCGGAGCGGGTGCAGGGCTTCCTCGACGGAGGCGAGGCGCGGAAGGTCATCGCCCGGCCGCCCAAGATCGTCAACGTCGTCGTTTGATGACCGCGATCATCTCGGCAGGCGACGGTCTGGTGGCCTCCGGCATCGATCCCGCCGCCGTACGGCGAGCCTTGCCGGCGGTCGAGCCGTTCGCCGTGCGCATTCGCGTCGCGCCTGGGTGGTTCCGCCGGCTGTGGGCCAAGGGCATCAGCGCAGTGGCGCTGCCGTGGGGCGTGTACGTGACCGAGCCGGTCTTCGCCCGCATCAGGGAAGGCGCCGAGCCGCACCGCACCGGGCCGCTGATCGTGCACGAGCTGACGCACTTGCAGCAGTACCGGCGGCTCGGCCCCGTCCGGCATCTCGCCCAATACCTGGCCGACTACCTCCGAGGGCGCCGGGCACGACGCGGCCACTGGGAGGCCTACCGCGCGATCCGTCTCGAGGTCGAGGCTCGCGAAGTCGCCGCTCACTTCGTGCCCGACGGTGCGCCGCAGTGACGATCCAGCCGAGATCCCTAC
>JBFFFX010000267.1:0-4172 GCA_041557775.1 Acidimicrobiia bacterium
CCGAAGGCGGCGTACCAGCCGGTGTCGCGGGGCCGCGCGCCGTAGCCGGGCGGGGCGTGCAGGAAGGCGGCGCCCTCGCCGGCCATGGCGTACTTGTAGCCCCCGGCGACGTAGAACGCCCGACCGGCGACAGCGCCGAGGTCCGTGGGCAGCGCCATGAAGCCGTGGTACCAGTCGATCACGACCTCCGTCGCCTCCGGCACGGCGGCGACGATCGCGCCGAGGTCGGGCACGACGTAGCCGGAATCGAACATCACGTGGCTCAGGTAGACCAGATCGACGTCCTCGGCTGCTGCCTCGACGAAGCGCGCCGGGAAGGAGGCGAAGGGCACCACCGGCACGCGGGTCTCGGTTGCGATCCCGGCTTCCACCCACCGATCGACTTGGCGGCGAAAACTGTGGAACTCCCCGTCGGTCGTCACGATACGAACGGGAGAATCCAGCGAAGTGACCAGCCGCACCACGAGCTCGTGCGTGTTGGGGGCGAAGACGATGTCCGCCGGATCCGGCAGCGCGAGCACGCGAGCAACGTGGCGCTGTGCCTCCGGGATGACCGCACCGAAGATGTGCGACCACTTGCCGTCGGCGAGCCGGGCCGCGTCCTGCCACGCCTCGGCTTGGGCGTCGTACGTCGCATCGGGCCACAGGTGGTGCGAGTGCGCAGCGAAGTGCAACCGATCGGCGTCGAGGAACCGGCCGAATAGGTGCCGGTAGCTCACGACCCTCCGACGCTGAGGTGGAAGCGCATCGCATCAGCCATCGACGCCGGAAGCTCGGGCAGCTCCGACCGGGGAATGAGGAACGTGGACAGATCGAACAGGTCGGTCCACACGCGGTGGCGTTGCGCCGTCTCGCGCAGGTAGTCGTGACCACTGGTGCCGCCCGTGCCGATCTTCGAGCCGATCATCCGCATCACCATCAACGCGTGGCGGGATCGCCATGTCGCCAGGCCCTCGTCGACGTCCATCAGCGCGCGCAGGACGCGAAACGGCAGGTGCAGCATCGGCTCGTCGCGATACAAATTGATCAGCAGGGCGGCGAGGAACGCTTCCTGGCTGAAACGAAACAGTCCAGCAGCCCGCCCTGCGTCGTATTCGTCCGGGTCGAATAGCGATGCGAACGTGGCGGCGGTGGCCTCGAAGCTGCTGAGCTGTCCCTGGCGACCCTCTGCCGTCAAGTTCGGGTTGCCCTCGATCAGGTCGCGTTCGCGCTGCAACATCCGATCGACGGCACCGCGATAGGCGCGCCAGAAATCGAATTCGCCGAAGTGGAGGAACGGCGTTCGTTCCAACCAGGCTTCGACCAAGGCAAACAGCGAGGCGCGGTCCTGCGACTGCTCCAACGCCGATCGGTGTCGGTCCTCGAAGCGGCTCGTATACGGCGCCTCGTTGATGAGCATCCGCTCCTCGGGACGCAGACCCATCAAGTTCTCGATCAATCGGAACTGAAGGCTCTGAAAGCCGCTCGCCGGTACCAGGGCGTCACGGAACTCGAGGAAGTCGAGCGGCGTCATCGTCTCCAGCACATCGACCTGGCCGAGCAGCAGCCTCTGGATCGCCACCACCCGCTCGAGATGGGCCACGACTCGGCCCATCTCCCGTTCGAGGACGACTTCCTGGTCGAAGATCCTGTGGACGGCCTCGAGCTCGTGGAGGATCTGCTTGAACCACAACTCATACGCCTGATGCACGATGATGAAGAGCATCTCGTCGTGGGCCGGGGCGCCCTGCTTGACGGACTCGGGGACCTGCGAGCTCAGCAGCCGGTCGAGTTGTAGGTAGTCGTGGTAGTAGACCGGTGCTCGCTCGGGCCCGTCGCTCATCTGCACGCCTCCGCAGGTACGGGTGGTCTGAGCCGGGCGGCGGCCACCCCGGCGTTTATGATGCCGCTCAAGCTACCGCGAATCAAACATCATGCCGCAGCCCCAACGCGCTGATCTTCCCGAGCGACTGAACATCGCCGAGATGTTCCTCGGCGATCGGATTCGCGAAGGTCTCGGCGATCGGATTGCCCTGCGTACCCCGGATGGGGCGATGGACTACGCCGCAGTCGAAGCGCTCGCCTCGGGTTACGCTTCCGCCCTCACCGATTGCGGCGTGCGTCGCGAGGAGCGGGTCGTGCTGCTCGCTCGTGACGGGCCGCACTTCGCCGGGGCGCTGTTCGGCACTCTCAAGCTCGGAGCGGTCGTCGTGATGGTCAACCCGGATCTCCCCCGGGACCGGATCGCCGCGATCCTGGAGCTCGCCCGCCCGGGTGCGGTCGTTGCGGGTCACGACGTCGCACCGCTGGCCGCCGGGGCGATGTCGGACGCTCGCGTCAGCTGTCCGCTCGTCGACACCTTCACGGACTCGGTGACGCATCACGCCAGGTTCCCCGCCGTCGCCACCCACCGCGACGACCCTGCGCTGTGGCTCTTCTCCGGCGGAACCACCGGCACACCGAAGGCGGTCGTCCAGAGTCACGGCTCCTTTGCGTTCACCACGTTCCGGTATGCACACGAAACCATGGGCTACCGGAGCGACGACATCACCATGTCGATCCCCAAGCTCTACTTCGGCTATGCGACCGGCTCGAACCTCTTCTTCCCCTTCTCCGTCGGCGCCTCCGCCGTGCTGTTCCCCGAGCACCCGACGGTCGACGTGGTGCTCGAACAGATCGCCCGCCACCAGCCCTCCATCTTGATCAACGTCCCAACGATGGTCGGCAAGCTGCTCGCTCATCCCGGCATCGCCGACGTCGACTTCTCGTCCCTGCGGTTCGCGACCTCAGCCGGCGAAGCCCTGCCGCCCGAGCTCTACCACCGGTGGAAGGCGACGACCGGAGTCGAGCTCCTCGACGGGCTGGGCACCGCCGAGATGTGGCACGTGTTCGTCACCAACCGCCTCGGCGACGTGAAGCCGGGGACGCTCGGCAGGCCCGTGGCGGGATTCGAGGTCCGGGTCTGCGACGAGGAGGGTGCCGAAGTCGCCGACGGTGCGATCGGCCGGCTCTGGGTCCGCGGCGGCGCCCGCGCCTGGGGCTACTGGCAGAACCTCGACCGAACCGCCGACGCCTTTCGCGGCGAGTGGTTCGTCGGCGGCGATCTGGCCCGTCGGGACGCGGACGGCTACGTCGAGCACCACGGGCGTGTCGATGACAGCCTCAAGGTGTCCGGCAAGTGGCTCGCCCCGCAGGAGGTGGAGAGCTGCCTCCTGGAGCACGAGGCGGTCCGCGAGTGCGTCGTCGTCGGCGTCACCGACGCCGCGGGCTTGGTCAAGCCGGTCGCCTTCGTCGTGCCGACGGAGGGCCGGCCCGGCCTCGAGCAGGAGCTCACCGAGCACGTCCTCGCCCGCCTCGAGCCCTACAAGCACCCCAGGCTCGTCGTGATCCTCGAAGACTTCCCCAAGACGCACCTCGGCAAAGTGGACCGCAGAGCGCTCGGCGCCACCATCACCCTCGACTGAAGCGCCGCCGGCCTGGGCAACGCGCCCCGTTCAGCCGTACAGACGCCTGGCGATGATCGAGAGCTGGACTTCGGACGCTCCCTCGTAGATGCGCGGCGCGCGCACGTCGCGGTAGAGCCGTTCGAGGAGATGACCAGCTTCCAGCGCGACGGCTCCGTGAATCTGAATCGCGGCATCGACCACCCGCTGTGCCGTCTCCGTTGCGTGGCGCTTCGCCATCGACGAGCGGATGGTCAGCGGTGCGGCACCGGTGTCGAAGGCCCGCGCCGCATCGAGGACGAGCAACCGGGCGGCATGAATCTCGGTCGCCATCTCGGCCAGCTTGTGGCCTACCGACTGAAGGTCGCGCAGTGTGCCGCCAAACGCCTCGCGCACGGCGGCGTGGTCCAGCGCCGCCTCGAGCGCTGCCTGCGCCATCCCCACGGCAAACGCACCGACCGAGGGGCGAAAGCGGTCGAGCGTGCGCATCGCGACGCGGAAGCCGCGGTCGGGCTCCCCCAGCAGCTGGTCCCTGCCGACGAAGACGCCGTCGAACTCGACGGTTCCGATCGGATGCGGGGCGACCAGATCGAGCGGTTCACCAGCCAGGCCCGGCGAGTCGCCCGCCACGACGAAGGCGGACACGCCGCGGGCGCCTGCCCCTTCCGTCGTCCTCGCGAACACGGTGTAGACGTCGGCGTCCGGAGCGTTGGAGATCCACTTCTTCGAGCCCGTCAGGCGCCACCCTTC
>JBFFFX010000268.1:0-4143 GCA_041557775.1 Acidimicrobiia bacterium
GCCGACGGCCTCGTCGACGGAGGTCACGCACTTCACCAGCGTGCCGTCGGTCGACAGCTCGAGTGCGATCTCGTCGATCAGGCGCTGCCATTGGGCTCCCACGGCAACAACGGGGGCTGGTTGGGTGCTGTTGAACCGGGCGACGAAGGCGACGTTCCACGCCACGAGCAGCTCCGTGAAGGTTCCGATGCTTCCGGGTAGCGCGATCACGCCGTGAGTCGATGCGACGAGTGCATGGATGCGCTCGGTGAGGCTCTGCGCCGGGCGCTCCTCGGTGACGTAGGCGTTGACCCCCGACCGGCCCGGGAAGACGGTTGGGGCGGTGATGCCGACGACGGTCCCGCCCACGGCGGCGGCACCCGAGGAGACCGCCTCCATCGCGCCGCCGTAGCCCCCGGTGGCCACGCCGAGGCCGGCTTGGGCGAGGAGCCGCCCGCAGCGCTGTGCGTCCGACCAATCGGCGCTGCCGGGTTCGATGCCCGACGAGCCGAACACGGCGACGAGGCGCTGCGCGGACACCGCTCAGCGCTCCTCGGCGGGCGCTCGGCTCGGATCGCACACCAGCTTCACATTCTCTGCTGCAGAGGCTCCGGATGACGCAGCATCGGTGACGAACTGCAGTTGGGGCTCTAGGCAGTCGCCGAGCAGGGGGCGGTCGCGTTTCCACACCACGAGCAGGATGTGAAGCGGCACCTCCGGAGGAGCCGGGATACGATCGACGCCGAGTGCCGAAGCTTCCTCGGCGACGAGGTCCTCGAGGGTCGGTGGCACCGGATCGGGGGGGAGAGAGGCCAGGATCTCGCGCTGCCGCTTCGTCGGGCGATAGCGTCCCGGCTGCCGTGCCGGCGTGGGTTCGGGCTTCGCCGGCGCGAGGTGACGCCGGCGTCGCAGGGCGAGAACCCAGCCGACGGCCGCGCCGACCACGAAGGCGCCGACGACATCCACACTCAGCCGGACCCGGGTCGAACCGCCAGCGCCACCAGGGTGGTCTCGCCGGTGTTGCGCAGGGCACGACGTTCGTCGTCGTCGATCCTGACCGAGGCGCCGGCTCCGATGTCCTCTTCGTCGATTGCTCCGGAGCCCGCGACGATCAGCCAGGTTCCGGGGCCCGCCGGCGCGGTGGCCCCCGGTTCGACTTCGACCTGCTCGACGCGGATGGAGCCGACCTCGGAGAGGATGCACCACCGTCCCCACGCATGGGTGTGGCCGCGAGAGGCGATGGCTTCGGGCCGCCCGCGGCGCTGCAGCATGTCCACGAGCGCCCTGACGTCTTCGGCGTGATGCCGGTCGATCACGAGGACCGCATCCGCGGCCGCGACGACGACGAGGTCGGCGACGCCGCCGACGGCGACCAGGGGCCCTTCGCTCCGCAGATAGCTGCCGGTGACGTCGTGGGTGATCACGTTGTCGGTTGTCACGTTCCCGCCGGTATCGCGGTCACCGACCTCAAACAGCGAAGCCCAAGAACCGACGTCGGTCCATCCGGCGTCGAGAGGCACGACGACCGCGTTGTCTGTGTGCTCCATGACTGCGTAGTCGATCGAGATCGACTCCGCCCGCTCGAACGCATCCGTGTCGAGGAACAGGGTTTGGGCATCCGTTCTTCCTTCGCGCACCGCATCGAGCACCGCATCGAGCACGTCCTCGGTGTGGCGTGCCAGTTCCCGGCGGTATCGCGAGGCCCGGAACATGAACATGCCACTGTTCCACAGGTATTCGCCCGATTGGAGGAAGGCTTCGGCCGTCGTCCGGTCCGGCTTCTCGATGAACTCGTCGACCGGGCGCACGGAACCCGAACGTGCGGCACGGATATAGCCGTAGCCGGTCGCGGCGTAGGTCGGCACGATTCCGAAGGTAACGAGGTTGCCCTCCGCCGCCGAGCGCGCACCGTCGGCGACGGCGCCGCGGAACGCCTCTTCGTCGCGAATGAGATGGTCGGCCGGGAGGACGAGCAGAATCGGGTCGCTCTCGCCGACCGAGAGTGCGGCTGCGGCGACCGCAGGCGCCGTGTTCCGGCCGAACGGCTCGACGATCACCTTGGCGCCCTCCTCGCCCGCTGCGTCGAGGTCGCGGTAGACGTCGTCGATGTGGGCTGCGTTGCACACGACGATCGCCGCCTCCCGCTCTGCGAGGCCGGCAAGGCGTTCCAGCGTCGCCAGGAGCATCGACCGCTCGTCCACGATGGGGAGCAATTGCTTGGGGGCATCTGGCCGGGAAAGCGGCCACAGCCGCACGCCGGAGCCACCGGAGAGAACTACCGGGATGATGGGATGTTCGCTCATCAGTCACGCAATGTACTCGACCCGCGCAGCGCCTCGGCTCTCACCTGCCGCGCTACGCTCGCTCGCCATGCTCGACGTCCCTGCCATCCGCCGCCAGTTCCCCGCCCTGAGCCGAACCGTCGGCGATCTCCCGGCCGTGTACGCGGACGGTCCGGGCGGCACGCAAGTCCCGCAACGCGTCATCGATGCGATGAGCTCCGTCCTCGCCCGGGGTAGTTCCAACCTGGGCGGTCCGTTCGCAACCAGCGAAGAGACGGGGAAGATCCAACATGCGGCGCGGCGCGCCGTTGCCGATCTGGTGAACGCGGCCGTTCCCGAGGAGATCGCCTTCGGGCAGAACATGACGTCGATCACCCTGGCCCTCGGCAGAGCCCTTGCCCGCACCTGGGGACCGGGCGACGAGATCGTCTGCACCCGCCTCGACCACGACGCGAACGTCTCGTCGTGGATGGCCGCCGCCGAAGAAGCCGGGGCGATCGTGCGTCTGGTGGACTTCGACGCGCAGAGCGGTCGGCTGGATCCCGCAGCCGTCGCGGCTTCGATCACGCCGCGTACCCGTCTGGTCGCCGTGACCCATGCTTCCAACGCCATCGGGTCGATTGTGGACGTGGCGTCGGTGGCGGATGCCGCCCACGCTGCAGGTGCCTTGGTCTTCGTCGATGCGGTGCACTATGCACCCCACGGTGTCCTCGACGTCCAGGCCATCGGGTGCGACTTCCTCGCCGCATCCGCCTACAAGTTCTTCGGCCCCCACACCGGCTTCCTGTACGCCCGACTCGACCAGTCGGCCTCGCTCCCCGCCGTGAAGATCCGGCCGGCGCCGTCGGAGCCGCCGGGAAAGTGGGAATCGGGCACCCAGAGTTTCGAGAGCCTCGCCGGGGTGGAAGCCGCCGTCGACTACCTGGCCGGCCTTGGCTCGGGGGCGAGCCGGCGCGAATGCCTCGTCACCGCAATGGGGCACATCGGCGCCTACGAACGGTCACTTTCGGAGCGATTCGTCAACGGCATAGCCGGTGTCGACGGCATTCGTCTCTACGGCATCGCCGGTGCGGAGGGCCGCACACCGACGTTCGCGGTGTCCGTGGCGGGGCACAGCCCGCGGGGCGTGGCAGAAGCGCTCGGGGCGCAGGGGATCTTCGTGTGGGACGGCCACTACTACGCCCTCGAGGTGATGCGGCATCTCGGCGTGCTCGACCGAGGTGGCCTCGTCCGCATCGGGTTCGTCCACTACAACACGATCGGCGAGGTCGACCGCACCGTCGCCGCGCTCGCTGCGCTGGCAGGCTGAGGCCGGCTCACGACGGTTCGGGTGGCGCCGGCTGGGTTTCGGGTGGCACCGCCTCGGGTTCGGGTGGGGCCGGCTGAACCATGAACGCCACCTCCACGCGGGCGTCGTGCGCCCCGAATCCGGTGAGTGTGTCGCCGACGCACAACACGGTGTCGCCGTGGGGGATCAGGACCGATCCGCCGCGGCGCACTGAAACCAGTGTGGCGGTCTCCGGCCAGTGGACGTCCTTGACGAGCTTGCCGTTCACGGCTGAGTCGGGCGGAATCGGCATCTCGAAGAAGGACGCCCCCGGCTCCGTCTTGGCCCGGAGGCGTTCGCGGTACACGCTGCGGTCCGTCGACGCTCCGAGGGCCTGCTGATAGGCCCGCACCACGCTGTCGCGTCTGAACATTCCGAGGTACACGTCTGGATCGTCGTCCGAAACGACTGGCAGCCGGCCCACGCCGAGCGCCGCCATGCGGGCGAGGGCAGTCGACACGGGCAGTCGCGGTGAGGCGGTGATCGGACTCGGCGTCATGGCGTCTTGCAAGGATGCCTCGGGGTCCGCCTCGTCCAGATCGGTCACGGTGACGA
>JBFFFX010000269.1:0-4110 GCA_041557775.1 Acidimicrobiia bacterium
ACGAACTGCGGAACCGACAACAGGGCGGCGCGGAAGTTCTGCCGGGAATGTGGGGAACCGCTTCCGCAGGTGTGCCCCCACTGCGGGTCCGCAAACGATCGTGACGACAAGTACTGCGGAGCGTGCGGGCTCCCGCTCGACGCCACGGCCACCTCGCAGGCCGAGGACGAGCCGCTGCACGACCCCCACGAGCGACGGTTCGTTGTCGTGCTGTTCGCCGATCTCGTCGGTTTCACGCCGTTCACCGAGGGTCGCGACCCCGAAGACGTGCGGGCGACGCTCACCACCTACTTCGATCGTGCCCGGGAGATCGTCGAGCGCTTCGGCGGCACCGTCGAGAAGTTCATCGGCGATGCGGTCATGGCCGTGTGGGGGGCGCCGATCGCCCACGAGGACGATGCGGAGCGGGCGGTGCGAGCAGGACTGGAGCTCGTCGATGCCGTGGCCCGGATCGGTGCCGAGCTCGGTCACGAGACGCTGTCGATTCGCGCCGGCGTTCTGAGCGGCGAGGCATCCGTTGCGCCGGCCAACACTCAGCGGGGCTTCGTCGTCGGGGACATGGTGAACACGGCGGCGCGGTTGCAGGCGGTCGCCGAGCCCGGCACGGTCGTGGTGGGCGAGGCGACCTTCCACATGCTCCACTCCGCCATCGAGTTCGCACCACTTGGCGCCCACGCGCTCAAGGGCAAGGCGGAACCGGTCGAGGTCTGGCGTGCGGTGCGGCTGAAGACGGATCGGACGCGACCGACGGCCAGCGGCGGCGTGGAGCCGCCGTTCGTCGGCAGGGAACGCGAGCTGCGTCTGCTCAAGGACGCCCTCCACGCAGCCGAGGAAGCGGGCCGGGGCCGTCTCGTGTCCATATTCGGCGAGGCCGGTATCGGCAAGACGCGGCTTGCGTGGGAGTTCCGGAAATACGTCGGCGGCCTCGTGGGTGATGTCTACTGGCACGAGGGTCGCTCACCTGCATACGACCAAGGTCTCACGCTGTGGTCCCTCAGCGAGATGGTGCGGCAACGCGCCGGGATCGCCGAGACCGACGACGTGCTGCGGAGTCGCACCAAGCTGCGCACCGCGGTGGCGGAGTACGTGCCTGCGCCGGCGGATCAGGAGTGGATCGAGCCGCGGCTCGCCGGTTTGCTCGGCTTGGCCGACGTCCCGACTGGGGAGCGCGGCGAGATCTTCGCGGCGATCCGCGCCTTCTTCCAGTCCATCGCCGCCCGCGGCACTGCGGTGCTGGTGTTCGAGGACTTCCATTGGGCCGACTCCGGGCTGTACGAGTTCGTGACCGAGTTGGTCGAGCACTCGTCGCGGCATCCGATCCTGGTGGTGACGCTGGCACGCCCGGATCTGTTCGACCGGGTGCCGGGATGGGGCTCTTCTCATCGCAACTCCATGTCTGTCCACCTGGGTCCGCTCACCCATGCCGAGATGCACCGGCTGGTCGAGGGAATGGTGCAAGGCATCGACGCGGCCACGACGAACGCGATCGCCTCCAGAGCGAATGGCGTGCCTCTGTTCGCCGTCGAGCTGGTTCGCATGCTGCTGGCCGACGGTGCCCTCGAACAGGGGGAGGGCTGCTGCGTCCCCACGCGCGATCTCTCCTCGATTCCCGTTCCCAATACGGTTCGCGCCGTCATCGAGGCTCGCCTCGACCGTCTCCCCGCGCCGACCCGGACGCTCCTCCTGGACGCCGCCGTTCTCGGTGCGGCCTTCACGTGTGCCGGCCTGGCCGCGATGTCGGGGCTCCCGCTCACCGATGTGGACGAGCGCTTGGAGCCGCTGGTGCACCGCGAGGTGCTGGAGCTCGAGAGCGACCCGCGGTCCCCCGAACGGGGTCAGTACCGCTTCGTGCAGAGCATGATCCGCGAAGTGGCGTACGGGCGCCTCACCCGGGACGAGCGCAAGGTGCGGCACATCCGGGCCGCCGAGTTCTACCGAGAGCTCGGCGAGCTGGAGCTGACCGGCGCGGTCGGCAGTCACTACATGGCGGCCCACCGACTGGCGACGGACGTCGCCGAGGCCGCGGCACTGGCCGCCAGCGCGACGTCGGCGCTCTCGGAGGCCGCCGAGCGCGCGGCAGCGCTTCACTCCCACGGCCAGTCGCTGGTGCTGATCGAACAGGCGCTTGCCTTCGTCACCGACCCAGAGGCCAAGCCGCCGCTCTGGCAGCGCGCCGCCCGGTCGGCGGCGGCCCTGGCGCGCCGTGAGACCGCCATCGGGTACGCCTACCAGGCCCTCGACTGGTATCGCGAGCAGGGCGACGCAGTCGATGTGGCCAATTCTGCGGCCCTGGTCGGCAGCGTGTTGTGTCACGCCTACCGGGCGCCGGAAGCGATCGAGGTCATCGAGCCCGTCGTGCGGGCCGGGGGGGATCTGGCGGAGCCGGGGGTTGCCGGCGCCGCGGCGCAACTGGCGCGGGCCTACCTCATGGCGCTGCGGGACGCCGATGCGGCTGTGCTCGGCGACCGCGTGATCGAATCGGCCGAGCGGCTGGAGCTCATCCCCGTCGTCGTCGACGGTCTCATCACGCGCGGAACGGCCCTCGGCAATCTCGGACGGCTCCACGAGGCCATCGCGCTGCTCGAAGGAGCTACGCGCTATGCCCGCGACTACGAGCTTCCCGTGCTGGCGATGCGGGCGGCGAACAACCTCGCTCACTTGCAGACGTACGACGACCAGTTCGCCGCCATGGACGCCTGCCGCGCCGGGTTGGAGCAGGCCGATCGGATCGGCGACGTCGGCTTCTTGGGGTCGTTCACGTTCTGCGTGGCCTCGTACCTGGATCTCGACGGCAGGTTCGAAGAGGCACATGCCCTGCGCGAGGAGACCCTGGGCCGAATCGAGCTTCCAGCGTCGTCCGTTGCGTGGTACGCACTGAGCGACCTCATGCCCCATGTCGTCCGCGGCGAGGCGGGAGCGCTGGATCAGGCGATCGATGCGCTGCGCCAATGTGAGGACGAGGCCGATCCCCAAGCCGACGCCTCGGTGCGCTCGGCCCGAGCCCGGCTGTACCTTCTCGCCGGGCGGTTCGACGAGGCATTCGAGCAGGCGACGAGTGTGGGCGACGTGCTGCGCTACCCCGAGCATCTGGCCACCGCGTTGCTCGCCGCGGGGTTGAGCGGCAATGCGGCGGGTCTCGATGCGATCTCTGCGGGTCTCGACGCGAGTCCCGTGCGGGGGCGGATGGTGCAGGTGATCCGGACGGCAACCGCAGCATGCCGCGCTGCTCTCGCCGGCCGTACGGACGAAGCCGTTGCCGGATTCGTGCGCGCTCTCGAGCATCGATCTCTCCGCCTCGACCGCGCGCAGCTCCAAGGGCTGTTCGCCGCCGTGGTCGGTCTCGATGCGGCCGAGGCGCGCCGGGCCTCCGACGAAGCATTCGCTGCGTTCTCCGAGGTGGGGGCGACGGTCTATTTGGATCTCTTCGCCGCGGGCATGCCGCCGGCACCCGGCCGGCTTGCCGCCGGGAGCTGACCGCGGGTCCGATTCCTTGCCACGCAGTATGCGAATCTCGGAACCGAGGTGGTTGGCTCCCGTCAGGGCGCCCTCGCACGCCCGCGAACCAGCCTGATCTCGGGCTCCGAGCTGCGCTCGATGTGCCTTGGTCGATGGTGAACGCGATCCCGCCGTACACTTCGCGCCGTGCATGACGTCGTAGAACTGAGCGGGGTGGCCGTGCGCCTCGGCGCGGCGCCGGTGCTGCGCGACATCGACCTGTCGATCCGGCCCGGTGAAGCCGTTGGTCTGTTCGGCGGCAACGGCGCCGGCAAGACGACGCTGCTGCGCCTGCTGGCGACACAGCTCAAACCTTCGGCGGGAACGGCGATCGTGCTCGGTGCGGATCTGGCGACGCCCGACCGGCTCGACGTGCGGCGGCGCATCGGCTTCATCGGGCACACTCCGGCGCTCTATCCCGAGCTGACGGTGCGTGAGAACCTCCGGTTCGCCGCCGAGGTCAGTGGCCATTCCGCTGCCGAAGTCGACACCGCGCTCACCACGGTGGGCTTGGAGCGTGCTGCCGACCGGCCGGTGTCCGCGTGCTCGTACGGGATGCAACGCCGCGCCGAGTTCGCCCGCGAGTTGATGCTCCAGCCCGAATTGCTGCTGATG
>JBFFFX010000270.1:0-4104 GCA_041557775.1 Acidimicrobiia bacterium
CACGATGCCGAGCGACTCATCGATCTCCCGCACCCGCAGGTAGTAGCGGTCGAAGACGTCGCCGTGCCTGCCCAGCGGCACGTCGAACTCGTACTGGTCGATGCCGCTGTAGGGGAAGACCTTGCGGAGATCCCAGTCGACCCCGGATGCCCGCGCCGTCGGCCCCGTCACGCCGAAGGCCTTGCACTCCGCAGGAGTGATGACGCCGACGCCCTGAGTGCGGTCCACGAAGATCGGGTTCTCGTTCAGCAGCTCCTCGTACTCGGCAACACCCACCGGGACCGCGGCCAGGAGGTACTCGACGTCGTCCTCCCATCCATCCGGGAGCTCGGCGGCGACCCCGCCGGGTCGGATGTAGTTGTGGTTCATCCGCAACCCGGTGACCTTCTCGAAAAAGCGCAGCACGAGCTCGCGCTCGCGCCAGCCGTAGATCATCATCGAGACCGCGCCGATGTCCATTCCCTGGGTGGCGAGGAACAGGAGATGGCTCGAGACCCGGTTCAGCTCGGTCATGAGGATGCGGATCGCCTGCGCCCGCGGCGGGACCTCGACCCCGAGGAGCCGTTCGACGGCCAGCGAGAATGCCAGCTCGTTGTGGAACGGCGACAGGTAGTCCATCCGGGTCACGTTGGTGGGACCCTGCATCCAGGTGAGGGTCTCGGCCGTCTTCTCCATGCCGGTGTGCAGGTACCCGATGATGGGCTTGACCCGGTGGATCGTCTCGCCCTCGAGCTCCAGTTGGAGCCGCAGCACACCGTGGGTAGACGGGTGCTGCGGTCCCATGTTGATGACCTGCCGCTCCTCATCGTCGAGCGCGTCGTCCACCTCGAAGTCGTCGTCCACGAGGGTGCCCCGTTGTGCGGCAAGC
This sequence comes from Acidimicrobiia bacterium, assembly GCA_041557775.1. Taxonomy (GTDB): domain Bacteria; phylum Actinomycetota; class Acidimicrobiia; order Spongiisociales; family UBA5794; genus DATHZQ01. The sequence continues at coordinate 869 of JBFFFX010000270.1, forward strand.
CCCGGTTCGTCGGCCTCGGGCAGCAGCTCCTGCGCACCCTCGTCCGTGGCTTGGCGGATCCACTCGGGCTCTTCGGTGCCCGACACCCACAGGTCGTGGATCTGGCGGCGCGCAGCAGACGGCTCGGGCGCGCCGGCGGCCGGCGCCGGCGGTGCCTCCGTGGTGGGGGCTTCCAGATCCCCGGTCACAACGTTGGGAGTGTCGCTCATGAGGCTTTGTGTGCTCCCTTGAACTGCACGGGCACCGAACCGACGGAGTAGTCCTTGCGGAGGGGATGACCTTCCCAATCGTCCGGCAGAAGGATGCGGGTGAGATCCGGGTGGCCGGTGAACTCGATGCCGAAGAGGTCGTAGGTCTCCCGCTCGTAGTAGTTGGCGCCGGGAAATACGTCGACGATCGAGGGCAGGCGGGGGTCTTCTCCGGCAACTCCGGTGCGGATGCGCAATCGGCGCCGCCGGCCGTACGAGAGGAGGTTCACGACGACCTCGAAACGGGGCGTGCGACGCAGGTAGTCCACGCCGCACAGATCGACGAACACGTCGTAGCCGGCGTCACGAGCCGCCGCGACGAAGCCCGCGTAATCGGTGGCCGCGACATGGGCGACGTCCTCGTCCGCCCGTTCGTCGACTGCGGTCGCCGGAAACGCACCGACGAGGCCGGCGAGCAGCGCGTCGGCCGGCACCGATCGTGGCGTCGCCACATCCGGCTCCGGTGCGGCAGCGTCCACGGTCAGATCGTCGGGGGTCGAGTCGGTCATGTATCAGGAGGCCTGGGTGAGTCCGGGGCGACGAATCTCGCCCTTCATGATCTTGTCTTGCAAGGTCAGGATGCCGTGCATGAGCGACTGCGGGCCGGGGGGACAGCCCGGCACGTAGATGTCCACCGGCACCACCTGGTCCACGCCCTGCACCAGTGCGTAGTTGTTGAACATGCCGCCGCTCGACGCGCAGGCTCCCATCGAGATGACCCACTTCGGCTCAGACATCTGGTCGTACACCTGGCGCAATACCGGCGCCATCTTCTGGGACACCCGGCCGGCGACGATCATCAGATCGGCTTGGCGCGGCGATGCCCGGAAGACCTCCATCCCGAAGCGGGCGAGGTCGTAGTGCGCCGCCCCGGTGCCCATCATCTCGATCGCACAGCACGCCAGACCGAAGGTGGCGGGCCACATCGAGCGGGTGCGCGCCCAATTGACCCCCTTCTCGATCGTCGTGAGCAGGAAGCCCGGCGGCTGTGCGGCACGCGCCATCAGGCGGCTTCCTCGGCCACCGCGGCAGCCGGCTCCGGCTCGGGCGCGACGACTCGCCGGTACCGGGTGCGGCGCGACACGTTCCAGTCGAGCGCCCCCCGCTTCCATACGTAGACGAGGGTCTCGCCCAGGATCGCGACGAAGATGGCCATCGCACCGACACCGGCCCAACCGAACTGCTCGAATCGGACCGCCCAGGCGAAGAGGAAGATCAACTCGACGTCGAAGATCACGAACAGCATCGCCACCATGTAGAACTTGACCGGGAAGCGCTCGACGGGCTCCTGAAGTGGCACGATTCCGCACTCGTAGGGAGCCAGCTTCTCCGGGGTCGGCTTCTTGGGACCGAGCCACCACGACGCCAGCATCATCACCGAGGCGAAGCCCGCAGCGAGGATCAACATCAGCGCGATCGGAAGGTAGTCGGCAAGCGTCATCTCGGGGCGAGCTCCTCTCCGGATGGGAGATTAGGAAGCCGCGCGAATCGTCCAAAATCGCTTGCCCCCGGCGCTGGGCCGATGAGCGTCCGCCGTCGCAGCGGCGGCGCCGTCAGGACTTGAGCAGCGGGTCCGGTCCGAGCGCGACGACCCGCTCGACGGCGCGGTAGATGCGCTCCTGCATGCCGATCTCGTCTGGTTCGAGGAGGTTGGCCATGACCTTGAGCACCCACTCCATCAAGGGCCGGGAACGGAGCCCCACCCGCGTCAGCGTCCGCATCAGCCGAGGATTCCCGATCGCGATCGAGAACGCTCGGGCGACGCGGTGGTACGCCTCGTACTCGTCGTCGAGCTGTTGCGGATAGCGGCGCAGCAGCGACAGATCGTCGGCGGCGATCGCCTCGGCGATGTGGTCGGCGGCGAGGCGGCCGGTCTCGTACGCATAGTCGATGCCCTCGCCGTTGAAAGGATTGACGGCACCCGCGGCGTCCCCGACGGCGAGCCAGTTGCGCCCCACCTTGGGACCCATCGAGAACGACATCGGCAACTTGCCGCCGACCGGCTGGGTCAGACGATCCTCCGCGGTCACCTGCCAGTGATCGGGCAGACCCGCGACGTACGCGTCGAGGACGCGCGAGGTGTTGACGTCCTTCCAGTTCTTGAAACTGGACAGCACCCCGACGCCCACGTTGATGGCGCCGTCGCCCAGGGGGAAGATCCACCCGTAGCCGGGGAGCGAACGCCCCTCCGCGTCGCGGATGTCGAGCTGGCTCTCGAGGTAGCCGTCATCGGCGTTGGGGCTCGCGTAGTAGCCGCGCACCGCCAGTCCGTACGGGTAGTCCTTGCGGCGCGCGGTGCCGAGCTTGCGGCCGAAGCGGGACAGCGAGCCGTCGGCGACGACGACCACCTTGGGAATCACTCGCTCGGAGTCGACGACCCCCGAGTCGTCCTTCTGCTTGAGGTCGGCGCCGACCAGCACGCCGTCCTCGACGACGGCGACGGCCTCGGTGCGCTGCCGCACGACGGCCCCCTGCTTCTCGGCGAGGGCCGCCACCTGCATGTCGAGGTCGGACCGGCGCATCACGGCGCCCCAATTCGGGTAGATCGTGTGCTGCGGCCAGGGCAGCTCGAGCTTCAGCTCGCCGGCGTACGCCCGCAGCCCGACGATCTTGTGCAACTCGGGCACGTCGAAGTCGAAGCCCATGTCCATGAGCTGCTTGACCGCCCGCGGGGTCAGGCCGTCACCGCACGTCTTGTCGCGGGGGTAAGCCTTCTTCTCGGCGACGAGCACGGAGAGACCCTTGCGAGCCAGCCAGTAGGCCGCAGCCGCGCCCCCGGGCCCGCCGCCGACCACGAGTACATCAGGAGTCATGGGGCGAGAGGTTAGGAGTGCTCGAGGCCGTAGCCCGATTCGGGAATGGCTTCATGGCCGGAACAGTCGGGGCGCTGAAGAACCGCAGGCCGGGGCGGCGCGGCTACGGCGCCGCCGCCACGTCGTCGTGACCGAGCCCGCAGTCGGTCTCCGCTTCGACCACCGGCTGGCCGCC
>JBFFFX010000271.1:0-4021 GCA_041557775.1 Acidimicrobiia bacterium
CTCGACGAGGACCTCGAGTACGAAGACATCGCCGCCCGGGAGCTGGCCGCGGTCGACGGCTGCCGGCGCCGTCTGCTCGACGAGGGCATCGACCTCACCCAGTACAACAGCGTGACGAACGCGGCCGACGTCGCCGATCTGCGGGTCGCGCTCGGCTACGAGGAATGGAACCTGCTCGGCATCAGTTACGGGACCCGGTTGGCTCAGGCGGTGATGCGCGACCACCCCGAGGGCGTACGCAGCGTGATCCTGGACTCCGTCTACACGCCGGACGTCGACCTCTTCGCATCCCTGCCGGACAACTTCGCCCGTGCGCTCGACATCCTCTTCGCAGACTGCGCAGACGATCCCGTCTGCGACGCGACGTACGACAACCTCGAGACCCGCCTGTTCGCCCTCGCCGAACGGCTCGACTCGAGTCCGCTGACCACGACCGTTCGCGACGTCTTCACCAACGAGCGCTACGAGACGGTGATCAACGAGGACGTGCTGCTCGACACGGTCTTCCAGGGTCTGTACTCCCACGAGGTGATTCCGCTTCTCCCCCAGATGGTGGCGGAGCTCGAGGCGGACGACACGGGGATCTTGACGCTGCTGCTGACCAACGACCTGGCCAACGGCACCTTCCTCAGCCACGGCATGTACCTCTCGGTGCAGTGCAACGAAGAGGTGAGCTTCAGCTCCGAAGCGGCCATACGAGACGCTGCCGAGGACCAGCCCCGCCTCCGCGACCTCTTCGTCGAGAGCACGGTCGGGTTCCTGGAGTCGTGCGCGGAATGGGGCGCCGGCGAGGCGGCCGCAGCTGCGAACGAGCTCATCACGAGCGACCTGCCCACGCTCGTCATGGCCGGGGAGTACGACCCGATCACTCCGCCGGAATGGGGGCGTCGCGCCGCGGACGGCTTGGCCAACTCGGCTTTCATCGAGTTCCCCGGCGTCGGCCACGCCGCCTCGGTGGCGGGGGATTGTCCGACGTCGATCGCCCTCGCGTTCCTCGACGACCCCGCCGCACCGCTCGATACGAGCTGCGTCGCGACGATGCGGCCGCCGAACTTCGCCGTCCCGGGCGAAACTGCAGCAGCTCCGATCGAGTTGGTGCCGTTCGAGGAGGACGTCTTCGGCACCGTCGTCGCAGGGCTCGTCCCGGATGGCTGGGAGCGCATCGGGCCCGGCGCTTGGGCGCGGCAGGCGAACTTCGTCGACCAGACGGCCTTGGTCCAGCAAGCCGGTCCCGGTATCGGGGATCCGGCCACGTCGGGAGCGCTCGTCGCGTCGATCTTCGGCTTCGACGACGACGCTGTTGCCGGCGGCATCGTCGAGGCGGGCGAACGCACCTGGTACCTCTCCGAAGGCACGATCGACGGCTTCACCGCAGACCTCGCGCTGAGTACGGAAGGTCGCGTCACCGGCATCGTGCTCCTGGTGACGTCGCCGGAGGAGCGGGACGAGTTGTTCACCACCGTGTTCCGCCCGATCCTCGAAGCCTTCAGCACCTCCTGACGCTCGAGCGCGCCCAGGGAATGGCCGTCAGCGGGGTGTCGACGTTTCGGCGACGAGAGACGCCACGATGCCGGTGAGGGCATCGGTCACCCGCTCCAGCGCGGGAGAACGCCGCAGATCAGGGGTCAGTTCGATCTGAACACCGCCCGAGCTCGGCGCGTTCACCGGGTTCCGCGGATGCACGCCGCGCAACTTCGGAGGAATGGCGTCGCGCTCGGTCACGGTGACGAGCGACGTGCCTGCGCCCAGCCCGGCAGCGACGCGGCGGCCGGCGTCCTCGTTCTGGCCGCCGATGAGCGCAGTTGCCGTCATGTCGCGCCTCCCGAAGCCATGGATCGACACCGCCAGAGAGATGTCGGCGAGGAACCCTTCGAGTGCCTCGCTGTGTGCCGGGTCATAGGAGATCGACGGCACATGCCAGAACAGGTCGTCGGGCTGGACGACCGCGTACAACGAAGCTCCCGCGCGTGCGGCGACGGTTGCGGCAATCTCGTATGTTCCGTGCTCCAGCCCCCCGTGGAGTGCCATCACGCCGACCGGTCCGCGGGGGATGTGGACCTCGCGAACGCCGGGGGCGCTGAGCAGCCTGTCGAGCACAGTCCGAGAGTAGAGGGACCTGAGCTGCGCCGCCGGTGGGATCGCCGCCCGACCCGCAGAGCCCTCTCTACCGGGCCAAGTTGAGGAGCTGGTGCCGCGTGGCGTGCAGCCGCTTGGCCATCACCTCGGCAACCCGCGACATGACGTGATAGCCGCAGATCGGATCACTCTGGAGGTGCTCGCGCAGCTCAGCGGCATCGAAAGCGATCGCCCGCACCGGCGTCTGCGCCAGCGCGTCGAACTGCCACTCATAGGGCTCGAACAACCACGACCATCCGAGCGCCGAACCCTCGGTGATGTGCTGGATCGTCCGGGGGAACGAGCCGCCGGCATCCACCTGCAGCGTCACCACGCCGGACCGGACCAGGTAGAACGTGTCCGCCGGCTGTCCCTCGTGGAAGATGATGTCCCGGGCCGCGAACTCGACGAGGCGGCCCAGCGAGACGAACACGTCCACGTACTGCTGTTCGAGACCCTGCACGAACGGGTGCCCGGCCAGCTGCTGGCGGACACGGGAAGTGGCGGTCTCCGGCTCCATGCGGACTCCTTCGCGGTATCACCGCCAATCTACTGCGTCCCTCGTCATGATCTCTGCCAGCGAAACGGGCGCCGGTATATTGGCTCCATGCAGTCCCGTCCTCCCGTGCGCGTCTCCGATGCGGGGGTCCACTATCGCCCGCACGTCGGTCAGAGCCGCCAGTACATACGTGACATCATTCTCGGGGTCAACGACGGGCTCGTCTCTACGTTCCTCCTCGTGGCGGGCGTCGTCGGCGGAGGCCTGGCCACCGACCAGGTGCTGCTCACCGCGATCGCCGGCGCTATCGCCGGGGCCGTGTCGATGGCGGCCGGTGAGTACCTCGCGACCCAGTCGCAGGAAGAGGTCTTCGACCGCGAGATCGCCCTCGAGATGGAGCACATCGCCCACTTCCGCGACGACGAGGTCCGGCAGATGCGCGGCTTCCTCGTCGATCTCGGTGTCCACGAGGAGGATCTCGAACCGACGCTGCGCGGACTCACCAGGGACGACACCACCTTGCTCAACGCGATGAAGGTGTTCGAGTTCGCCATCGTCGATTCGGAGCGGCGCAGCCCGTACTTCGCAATGATCATGTCGGGAGTGCTGTTCCTGGCCGGGGCCCTCCCGCCGACGGCGCCCTTCCTGTTCGCGGCAACGCCGACCACCGGACTCGTGTGGGCTGCCATCCTCACCTCGATCGGCCTCTTCGCCGTAGGTGTGGCGAAGACCAGGGTCACCGACACGAATCCGGTGACCTCCGGCCTGCAGAACCTCGTGATCGCCGGCGTCGGCGGGGTGATTGCCTACTTGGTCGGGTCGGGAGTCGAGACCCTCATCTCCTGAGGCCGGCGCGGCACGATGACGGGCCGGCCCTCCTCGACGAAGACGGTGACGTCTGCCTGGTACGCGCGCTCGATGCGCTCTTGGGTCAGCACCTCCGCCGCCGTGCCCGCGGCCATCACGCGCCCCCCGGCGAGCAAGACGAGCCGGTCTGCGTACTGAGCTGCCAGCGTGAGGTCATGGAGCGCCGACACGACGGCAACCCCGAGGCGGCGCCGCAGACCATCGACGCTGCTCAGGAACTGCTGCTGATGGCCGAGGTCGAGCCCGGTGGTCGGCTCGTCGAGAAGCAACACCTCCGGCCGCTGGGCCAGCGCCCGGGCCAGCACGGCGCGCTGCCGTTCGCCGCCGGACAGCTCGGCGATCGGGCGGTCGGCGAGATCGAGAAGGTCGAGCCGGCTCGTCTCCTCCCGGGCCACCACGACATCCTCGTGCGTCTCGGTCCGCCAATAGCCGATGTGCGGCGTCCGGCCGAGCATGACGTAGTCGAACACCGTGGTTCCCTCAGGGATGACCGGCGCTTGCGGCACGAAGGCCACGAGCCGAGCCAACTCCCGGCGGCGC
>JBFFFX010000272.1:0-4019 GCA_041557775.1 Acidimicrobiia bacterium
CGCGGCGATCTTCGCCTCGACCGTCGCGGCGATCGGCTCGGCGTGGTCGGGCTCATCCGCCGACCAGAGCAGCACTGCCGCCGGGCGGTGCGCGTTCTCGTCCTGTTCGGAGAAGAAGAGAGGGTCGCGGGCGGCGACCACGCCATCGACCGTCGCCCACCCGGCGGCGCGATGGTCGGGATGGAGCTGATAGCGCTGCCACGGATCGTGGCCGAGCACGACGTCAGGCCGGTGGCGGCGAATGTGCAGACACAACTCCGCCCGCAGCGCCATCGAGTACTCGAGCTCACCGTCGACGTGATCGAGATGGACGACGGCAGCAGCCCCCAAGGCCGCCGCCGCCGCAGCCTGCTCGTTACGGCGCTCCTCCGCCAGCTCCGCCGGATCCCGCGACGGGTCCCAGCTCCCCTTGGAGCCATCCGTGAGCACGAGCATCGTGACGGCGCAGCCCTCTTGCGCCCAGCGGGCGAGCGTGCCGCCGGCGCCGAACTCGATGTCGTCGGGATGTGCTCCGACGGCGAGGGCACGCCGGGGTGTGGCGAGCGGGCCGGGGGCGTCGCGGAGATCGCCGTAGAGATCGCTGGTCACGGCTTCACGGTACCGGTTCCTCGACCGCCGATCGCAGCCAGGCGCCGCCGGGCAGCGAAGCGGCGATCGTGAAGTCGGCGGCAGTGTCGAGATCGAGGGCGAGGCCGGGACGGCAGACGACGGCGGCCCGGGGCTCCAGGTGAAGGTGCCGGTGGAAGCTGCCGGGTCCGTAGGCGAACGCAAGGGCTCGTTTCCCGGCGATGACGGAGGTGCCGCCGTCGTGGGACGGCGCCAGCACGCAACCGCGTTTCAGCGCGGCCCACACGGCCACGAGGTCGGAGGGTGCGACCGTGGGCAGATCGGCGTGGACCACTGCCCACGGGGCACCGGCCGCGGCGGTCACGACGGCGGTGGCGGCGCCGTTCAGGCCTCCGCCGGCGGGTTCGGCGATCACCTCCCAGCCGTTGCGCCGGGCCCACCGGGCAACGCCGGCATCGCCGGTGACGATTGCGGGATCGGCACCGCTGGCGGCGACGGCGTGCGCGGTGTGCGCAGCGATGACGCGACCGAGCCGCGAGCGTTGCGGGGCCGAGAAGACGGGGGCGAGCCGTGCTTTGGCGACGCCGAACGGCTTGATCGGGATGCCGACGACTGCCGGGATCACGCCGGATCGGCGAGGACGTCGGCTAGGGGGACGACGTGCATGGGCACGCGGTCGTCCCACTCGGCGAGCTGGATCAGCAACCCCTTCGTGGTCTTCGGGTGCACGAAGGCTTCCTTCCAACCTTGGCGCTCGTAGTCCTCGCCTACGACGTGGAACCCGGCGCCGCGGAAGGCGGCGACTGCTTCTCGCAGCCGGCGAACCTTGAACGTCACGTGGTGCGCTCCTTCGCCTCGCGCGGCGAGAAATCGAACGAGGAAGTGGCTCGAGTCGGCGGGTTCGAGCGGCGAGAGCAGCTCGAGCTTCATGTCGCCCGGCAGGTCGAACTGGACCCACCGGAAGCCCGCGGTCGGGTGGTGGCCGCCGCTGCGGTAGACGCCGCCGAGCAGCTCGAGCATCGGAAGGGCCGAGCCGATGTCGCGGACCGCAAGGGCGAGGTGGTCGAAGCGTTCGACGACGGTGTCGAGCTCTGCGGGGAGCGAGGCGTCGGTGCGGAGAGAGTGCGGAGCCATGGCGGGCGAGCCTACCGTGGTGCGACCCGGACGAAGGAGCGGCGATGCGGTTTGGCGCGTTCGTGCCTCAGGGGTGGCGCCTCGACCTCGGGGATATCCCTCCCGAGCACCAATGGGACACGATGGTGGCCACCGCCCGGGTTGCGGAGCAGACGGGATTCGACTCGGTGTGGGTCTACGACCATTTCCACACCTTCCCGGATCTGAGCCAGCAGGCGACCTGGGAGGCGTGGACGCTCATGGCCGGCCTTGCCGAAGCGACGGAGCGGGTTCGGCTCGGCCAGATGTGTACCTGCAACTCGTACCGTTCGCCCGCATACCTGGCCAAAGTCACGGCATGTGTCGATGTCATGTCCGGCGGGCGCCTGGAGCTGGGCATCGGGGCGGGCTGGTACGAGCACGAGTATCGCGGCTACGGCTACGAGTTCCCGAAGGCGTCGGTGCGAATCGGTCAGCTGGGCGAGGCGGTCGAGATCATCAAGTCGATGTGGACCGAGGCCACGACCAGCTACGACGGGAAGCACTACCGGCTGGATGGAGCGATCAACCAGCCCAAACCTCTCCAAGACCCACACCCGCCGCTGTGGATCGCCGGCGGCGGCGAGCAACTCACGCTGCGGATCGTTGCCGAGCATGCCGACTACGCCAACTTCTTCGGCGACGAGGAGGTGTTTCGCCACAAGACCGCGGTCCTGGAGCGGCATTGTTGCGACGTGGGCCGCAACTTCGACGAGATCACGCTCAGCGCCAACGTGGATTGCCTGATGGGCGAGACGGAGGCGGAGGCGGCCGAGAAGCTCGCCTCCTGGAACAAGCCGGGTGAGGGGGCGAAGGAGGATTGGGCGGCCCGCTCGTTGTTCGGCAGTCCCGATCGGGTGAGCGAGAAGGTCGCTTCCCTCCGCGCCCGGGGCGTCGACTATCTGATCGTCTACTTCGCCGACGCAACTTGGGGCGATTCGATGCGCCGGTTCGCCGAGGAGGTCATGCCGGCGTTTCGGTGAGCCGGTCGCGGCAATTCCAGTCCTACCGGGATCGAGTCCTATGCTCGCGGGGTGAAGCGCAAGACGAAGATCATCGCCACGCTGGGTCCGGCCGTCGCCTCGTACGAGGCGATCCGGGAGTTGGTTCGCGCCGGTATGAACGTGGCCCGGCTCAACTTCTCCCACGGTGATCACTCGAGTCACGAGCAATTCTTCGCGTGGGTGCGGCAGGCGGCGGAAGATGTCGATGAGCCGGTGGCCGTGCTCCAGGACATCCAAGGACCGCGCATCCGCGTCGGCACCTTTCCTGCCGGGGAGATCGAGCTGATCCCGGGCGAGGACGTCGTCCTCGTGCCCGGAGAAGGGGAAGGCACGCACGACCGCATCCACGTCGAGCATCTCGAAGACGCCGACCTGGCTTCTGGTGCCCCGATACTGATGTCCGATGGACTCATTGCGCTCGAGGTGCTGCGGCATCGGGGCTCGGAGGTGATTGCCCGCGTCATCCACGGCGGCCTGTTGCGCAGCAACAAGGGCGTCGCATTTCCGGGGACGCTCCTCGGTATCCCGGCGGTCACGGAGAAGGACGAAAGCGATCTCGCGTTCGGTGCGGCGATCGGCGTGGACTTCATCGCTGCGTCGTTCGTGTCCTCCGGATCCGACATCCGCCGCATTCGACAGCTCGTGCCCGGCACGCCGGTGATCGCCAAGATCGAGAGCGCAGTCGGCTACGGCAACCTCGACGACATCCTCGACGATGCCCACGGTGCGATGGTCGCCCGGGGGGATCTCGGCGTCGAGCTGTCGATGGAGAGTGTGCCCCGCGCCCAGAAGGACATCCTGAGCCGCACCAACGCCCGTGCCCGCGTGTCGATCACTGCGACCGAGATGCTCGAGTCCATGACCCATTCGCCTCGTCCGACCCGGGCGGAGGTGACGGATGTCTCGAGTGCGGTGCTCGACGGTACCGACGCCGTCATGTTGTCGGCCGAGACGGCGATCGGCGAGTACCCGATCCTGGCGGTGAAGATGATGGACCGCATCTGTCGCGAGGCCGAGCTGAGCCCGGGCTACGGCCGCGGACCCACCATCCAATTCCTCGAGGATCGCGCCCGGTTTGCCTCGGCGACCGCCCAGGCGTGTGTCGACGCTGCGGCCAATCTCGGATTGAATGCCATCGTCGCCTTCACCGAGAGCGGGTCGACGGCGCGCCTCATCTCCAAGTACCGGCCGCGCGCCGACATCTTCGCCTACACGCCTCACGAGCGCACCTATCGGCGGATGGCGCTGTATTCGGGGGTGACGCCGCTTCCGTTCCACGTGGTCGCATCGACGGAC
>JBFFFX010000273.1:0-3992 GCA_041557775.1 Acidimicrobiia bacterium
CCGGCCGATGCCGCGGCGGGAAGGTCCGCCGATCGGCGGCTCGACCGACATGGGCAACGTGAGCCACGTCGTGCCGTCGATCCATCCGATGGTGGCGATCAACAGTCACCCGCACGTCAACCACCAGAAGGAATTCGCCGCCCACACCATCACCCCCGACGGGGAGCTCGCCATCCGCGACGGCGCCCTCGGCATGGCGTGGACGATCATCGACCTGGCCGAAGGCGACCGCTGGGCGGAGCTGACGAACCCGACCGGCGCCACCTGACCGAGCGCTGAGGCGATTGGAAGGCCGGCGGCGGCAGCCAGCCCACCTGCCCCGCGGTCACTCCATCAGCAGGTCGCTGTACTGGTTGCGAACGACCTTCTTGTCGAACTTGCCGGTGCCCGTCTTGGGGATCTCGTCGATGAAGAGAATGCGATCGGGCTGCCACCACTTGGCGACCCGCTCCCGCAGAAACTCGTGCAGCTCCTCCTCCGACACATCCGCACCTCTGGCGGGCACCACGACGGCGATCGGGCGCTCCTGCCACTTCACGTGCTTCACGCCGACCACGGCTGCCTCGGCGACCGCCGGATGGGCCATCAGCTCGTTCTCGAGATCGATGGACGAGATCCACTCCCCGCCCGACTTGATGACGTCCTTGGCCCGGTCCGTGATGCGGATGTAGCCCTCGGGCGTGACCTTGCACACGTCGCCGGTCCGCATCCATCCGTCCTGGAAGGTCTGCGAACTGCGCGGATCGTTGTAGTACTCGGCGGCGATCCACGGCCCGCGGATCAACAGCTCACCGAAAGCCTCCCCATCATGCGGCAGCTCGTTCCCGTCCTCGTCGACGATCTTGAACTGAAGCCCCGGCACGATCATTCCGGCCGTCTCCATGACGTCGAGCTGGCGCTCGAAGTCCCAGTCCTGCATCTCGGGTTTGAGCAACGCCACGGAGGCGACGGGATTCGTCTCCGTCATTCCCCAACCCTGAATCACCCGGATCCCGCGGTTCTTCCAATACCAGTCGATCATCGCCCGCGGCACCGCCGAGCCACCGCAGAGGAAGCGGGTGATCGAGCTGATGTCGGCTTCCGGGTGCTCGGCGAGATAGTGCTGGATCCCGAGCCACACCGTGGGCACGCCGGCCGAGAACGTCACCTTCTCGGTCTCGATGAGGCGCACCAGACCTTCAGCCGTCAGATCGGGCCCCGGGTAGGTGATCTTGGCGCCCGCCACCGTGGCCTCGAAGGGGTACCCCCAGGCCGACGCATGGAACATCGGCACCACGGGGAGCATGTTGTCCATGGGGGTGATGGGGACGTAGGCGAGGTTGCTGATGGTGTGGAGGTAGGTGGACCGCTGGGTGTACGCCACGCCCTTCGGGTTTCCGGTCGTGCCCGACGTGTAGCAGTACATCATCGGGGACCCCTCGTCCAGGGCCGGCCATTCGGCGAGCGGCTCGACGTCGGCGATGAGATCCTCGTACAGGATCACGTTGGGCAGGGACGTATCGCCCACGTGGTCGCCCATCACGACGAACGCCTCGACCGTCTCGAGTTGGTCGAAGACCGGTTCGAGCAGGCTCACCAGACCCGGATCGATGAAGATCACCTGGTCCCGGCCGTGATTGATGATGTACGTCAACTGGTCGGCGAACAGCCGGATGTTCAGCGTATGGCAGACCCGTCCCGTGTTCGCGGTTGCCCAGTAGAGCTCGTGATGCCGGACGTTGTTCCAGGCGAACGTCCCGACCACCGCGCCGTCGCCCAGTCCCAGCTTCTCGGAGAACGCAGTCGCCAGACGCCGAACACGGTCGTCCGTCTCTGCGTACGTCTGCCGCCGGATCGAGAGATCCGACTCCACGGAGACGATCTCCTGATCCGGATACATCCGCACCGCCCGGTCGTACAACGTCGACAGCAGCAGCGGAAAATCATCCATCATGTGGGGCATAGGCTGTGGCTCCTGTCGCTCGTTCCACAAGACGATATCGGATGGTGAAGGGTTGGCGCGCAAGACCAACGCCCTGCGGCTGCTCGACCGGGCCGGAATCTCGTATCGAGTGCACGAATACGAGATCACGATGGACGAGTTCTCGGCCGCCGCGGTGGCCGAGCTGATCGGCCTTCCGCCGGCCCAGGTGTTCAAAACGCTGGTTGCCGCCGGCGACCGGGGCGGTCCCTGCTTCGCCGTCGTCCCGGCCAATCGGGACCTGGACCTGAAAGCGCTGGCGCGTTCTGCCGATGAGCGCAAGATGCACCTCGTTGCCGTCCGCGACGTGGAGCCGCTGACCGGCTACCGCCGGGGCGGCGTGACGGCAATTGGGGCGAGGAAGCAGCTTCCCGTCTTCCTGGACCAGTCGGCGGCCGACTTCGAGGAGATCGCGGTCTCAGCCGGCGCCAAGGGCCTCCAGGTGATCCTTGCCACGGCCGACTATGTCGCCTGCACCGGCGCCGAGCTCACCGGGCTTTGCGCGCCCGGATAACGGCCGCAGCCGGGCCCGGTGCGCCCGCCGACGACGAGCCGGATCGAGCGGCCTACACTCGCCGCGTCCGTCCCGAGGAAGGGAACGATGTCTGTCACCGTCGTGATCGGCGCCCAATGGGGCGACGAGGGGAAGGGCAAGATCACCGACGTCCTCGCCGAGACCGCCGACGTCGTCGTCCGCTACCAGGGCGGCAACAACGCCGGACACACCATCGTCGTTGGGGACGAGCGATTCGCCTTGACCCTCATCCCCAGCGGCGTCCTCAATCCCCGCGTCACCCCCGTCATCGGAAACGGGTGCGTCGTCGACCCCGCTGTGCTGCTCAGCGAGATGGCGACGTTGCAGGAGCGGGGCATCGACCCCTCACGCCTCCGCGTCTCCGGCAATGCCCACGTGATCATGCCGTATCACCGCAAGCTCGATGCCGTCATGGAGCGGTTCCTGGGAAGGCACCAGATCGGCACCACCAAGCGCGGCATTGGACCTGCCTACACCGACAAGTTCTCCCGCAGCGGCATCCGCATGCAAGACCTGTTCGACCCGAAGATCTTCCGCTCGAAGGTCGAGGCGGCGCTGAAAGAGAAGAACCGGATGCTGACGAAGGTCTACAACCAGCTGCCGATGGATCCGGAGCCGATCATCGAGCAGTACCTGGGGTTCGCCGACGGGCTGCACGGGCACGTCACGGACACGTCGCTGCTCATCTGGGAAGCGATGAGCGCGGGCAAGGAGGTGTTGTTCGAAGGCGCGCAGGGGACGCTGCTCGACATCGACCACGGGACCTACCCGTTCGTGACCTCGTCGAACCCGACCGCCGGCGGCGTCTGCTCGGGCGTCGGCATCGGGCCCACCGCGATCGATCGGGTGATCGGCGTCACCAAGGCCTACATCTCGCGGGTCGGCAGCGGACCATTCCCGACCGAGCTCGACAATCCCACCGGGGAGAAGATGGTGGAGATCGGAGGCGAGTTCGGCACCGTGACCGGCCGCCGGCGGCGGTGCGGCTGGCTCGACGGCGTCGCGTTGCGCTACGCGGTGCGGGTCAACGGCATCACCGAGATCGCGCTCACCAAGCTCGACGTGCTCTCCCACTTCGACAGCCTGCGGGTGGCGACCGCCTACGACTCGCTCGACACCCGATACACCGAGTTCCCCCGCCAGCAACGCGTGCTCTACAACTGCCAGCCCGTCTACGACGACCTCCCCGGCTGGGGTGAGGACATCTCAAGCGTCACGCGGTTCGACGACCTCCCCAAGGAGGCGCGCGCCTACATCGAGTACGTCGAAGACCTGGCCGGCGTTCCGATCCGCACGGTATCGGTGGGGCCGTCGCGCGCCGCCACGCTGACCCGGCAGTGATGGGAACACGGTGAAGGTGCTCCTGCTGGGTGGCGGCGGACGAGAGCACGCCATCGGCTGGAAACTGGCACAGAGCCCGCACCTCGAGATGCTCATCAGCGTTCCTGGGAACCCGGGGCTGGCAGCGCTGGGGGCCGTCGTTCCGCAGGTGAACCC
>JBFFFX010000274.1:0-3955 GCA_041557775.1 Acidimicrobiia bacterium
GGGTCCGGCATAGACCTTGAGCTTGCTCATCATCTGGCGGCCGAGCCTGTTCTTGGGGAGCATGCCTCGGACGGCGGCCTGGATGATCCGCTCGGGGTGCTTCTCGCGCATCTCGGAGAAGGACATCTCGGAGAGACCACCGGGATAGCCGGAGTGTCGGTAGTACGTCTTGGTCAGCGCCTTGGAGCCCGTGACGGCGATCTTCTCGGCGTTGACCACGACGACGTAATCTCCGCCGTTCACATGAGGCGTGAACGTCGGCTTGTGCTTGCCACGGATGATCTTCGCGACCTCCGAGGCGAATCGCCCGAGGGTCTGGCCCTCGGCATCGGCCACGTACCAGTCGGCCTGGATGTCACCCGCCTTGGGCGAGTAGGTCGTTTGCAGCTTGGGCTTCATTCGCGCACCGGTCAAGAGATCTAGACACAAGAAAACCGCTCCGGGACCCCGGGAGCGAGCGGTCACTGTAACGGATAGAAGCGAATCACGCCAAACCGGCCGTCATCGGTACTCCACCCTGACGAGCGTGAGCCCGTGGGGAGGCGCCGCACCCTTGGCCGCATGGCGATCCTTCGCGGCGATGATCTCCGGGACATCACCGGGATCGACACGACCCCTGCCGACTTCCACGCACAAGGCGACCAGCGAACGCACCATCTGATGGCAGAAAGACGAGGCCGCCACGTCGAAAGCCAGCAGGTGGGGTCGGCGCCGGACCCACACCGCCTCGCGCACGAGACGGACGGTGCTGCGATCCCCGGCACGGCGACAGAACGACGCAAAGTCGTGCTCCCCCACGAAGTGGTCCGCCGCCTGCGTCATCAACCCCTCGTCCAACGGCGTCCCGTAGTGCCAGGCCGTCTTCGCCCGGAAGGGATCGGGCGCTTCGCGATCGATGACCAGATAGGTATACGCCCGGCCCGTCGCCGAGAAGCGGGCGTGGAAGCCCGGCCCGGCAGAGGCGAGAGCGAGCACGGCGATCTCGGGCCCCAGCTGGCGGTTGAGCGAGCGCCGCACCACATCTCGGTCGAATTCCACCTCCGTCGAGAACGATGCGACCTGGCCGCTGGCGTGCACACCCTTGTCCGTCCGCCCGGCGACGAACGTCTCCACCGGTCCAATGTGATGGGCGAGCGCAGTCTCCAGCTCGCCCTGGACCGTGCGCACCGCGGGCTGCCGGGCGTATCCGTGGAAGCCGCTGCCGTCGTACGCGAGGTCGATGCGGTACGTGTCCACCCGGCGAGACGTCAGATCAGCCCGCGGTTGAGGATGCTGCCGATGATGATCCAGCCCAGCATTCCTCCGCCGGCGGCCAGGGCGGCCCGCTGCAGCGCGAGACCGGCGGCGTACCGGACGCCATGCGCGACGACGGCGAGGAACCACACGCTCCCGACGAGCAGCGCGACGATGCCGTTGTCGAAGATCTGCACGGTGACGATCAACAGCAGGAGCGTCGGGTAGGCGAAGCCGGTGATGCGCAGCACGGTGGCGTACGAGCCCTCGCCGTCGAGCAGGAACTTCGAGATCGCATGGACGAGACCGCTGTAGGCGAGCCAGAACACGGCTGCCGTGATGGCGATTGCGAGCACGAACTCGAGCCCGCGCAGGCTCGTCGTCAGTCCGAGAAGCGTCGAGCCGAAGCCGAGCTGCATCAGCAACCGGGACACGGCGACGAGCACAAGCGCATCGCCGGTGGCGCGATCCTCGAAATCCATCCACACGAACGCCTCGCGGTCGAAGCGCACCGCCTGCAGCAGTTTCCGCAATGCCTGTTTCATGGTCCTCCTCGACGGGCGAGCTTACCGGGTCAGCCCAGCACAGGGTCGGCACGCACTAGTCTCGGCCCGCCGGAGACGAAGAGGTCGAGATGCGCACCACTGGGATCATCGCAGCATTGATGATGCTGACGCTCACCGCCTGCAGCGGCGCAGCCGGCAACGTCGAACCGTTCGACGAGGTGGCGTCCGCCGTGGTGGTCGACATCGCCAGCGGCGACGTCACCGTGACGGGCAACGCCGCCGTCTCGGGCACGAGCGTCGAATACACCGTCGAAGGCGACGCCGAACCCTCGATCGACATCGAGGACGGTGTCTTGATGGTGACCGACAACTGCGACGGCGACGGATGCTCGGTCTCGTACTTCATCCTCGTCGAGAGCGACACCGACGTCGCCGTGACCTCGGGTTCCGGCAGCGTGCTGATCGCGGACAACTCTGGCACGATCGACGTGGACGCCGGAGACGGCAACGTCACGCTCGCCACGGTGACCGGCGACCTCAGCGTCGTCGTCGGCAGCGGCGACATCCTGGGAACTCGCCTCGAGAGCACGCTGGCCACCTTCGAAGCCACCGAAGGCGCCATCGACGTCACGTTCGACAAGGAGATCGCCGCGCTGGTGGTTGCCACCGGAAAGGGCGACGTCACCGTCCAGCTCCCGGACGGCGCCTACGACTTCGATACGCCGGACGACGCCGAACTGCGCATCGACAGCACCGCCGGAGCCGACAACGAGGTGTCGCTCACGACCGGCGACGGCTCGGTCATCGTCTACAAGCGCTGACGCCGCTCAGCCGCCGGCGAGGAGCTTCGCGACGGCTCGGCGGACGGAGCGGTCGTCCGTCCACGACGCCACCTCGGCCAGGGGCACCCACGCGGCGCCGATGACCTCGTCGGTTGCGGCTAGGTCGTCCATCGGTGCGGCGAGGTGGAAGCGGAGATCGAAATGCCGGTGCGCCGGCTCGGAGCCGTGGGCCGGGATGCGATGGACGTCGACGTCGAAGAGCGCAGGCGACGCAGGAGTGAGATCGCGCAGTCCCGTCTCCTCCTCGATCTCCCGAGTGAGCGTGGCGGCAAGGGTGACATCGTCGGGTTCGATGTGGCCGCCGGGTTGCAGCCACGCACCGAGCTTGCCGTGGTGGATGAGCACGAGATGCGAAACGGCGGCGTCGGTGACGAAGCCGCTGATCGTGAAGTGCCCCGGGTCGAACCAGTAGCGGGACAGCACGTCGTGGGGACTGCGCGCCAGCGCCAGCATCTCGGCGAGATCACGCGATTCCGCCGGCGTTGCGACGTAGGTCTCGAGGAGGCGGAGCAGCTCGAGCCGGCGCGTCATGTTCTCCTCGACGCAACGGGTGGGGGGCCGGCAACCGCTGGCTGCCGGCCGGGGCTCATACGAGCTCGATGACGGCCATCTCGGCGCCGTCGCCGCGGCGCGGGCCCAGCTTGACGATGCGGGTGTAGCCGCCCGGTCGCTCGGCGTAGCGGGGACCAACCTCGTCGAAGAGCTTCGTGACGACCTCGGTGTCCTGGATCTTGCGCAGCACCAGACGGCGCGCATGGAGATCGCCCCGGCGGGCCTTGGTGATCATCTTCTCGACGTACGGCCGCAGCAGCTTCGCCTTGGCCTGCGTCGTAGTGATCGACTCCTCCTCGATCAACGAGGCGGCCAGGTTCGCCAGGATCTTGCGCTGATGCGATGGGCTCCCGCCCAGGCGAGGGCCCTTCTTGGGACGCGGCATCAGCCAACCCCCGGGTCCGCGTCGGCGATCGATCGCAGCGACAAACCCAGCTCGTCGAGCTTGGCGGTGACTTCCTCGAGGCTCTTCTGCCCGAAGTTCGTGATGTTGAGGAGATCGTCCGCGGTCTTCTCGACCAGCTCGCCGACCGTGTGGACCTGGGCCCGCCGCAGGCAGTTGCGCGGCCGCTCGGAGAGATCGAGCGCTTCGATGGGCAGATCGAGGTCCGGAGAGGTGGGCTCGGCGGACACGACGTCGCCCAGCTCGAGGCCGACGCCCTCGTCCATGTCGGCGAACAGGCCGAACAGCTCGCGCAGCGTCTTGCCCGCAGACGAGACCGCGTCGCCCGGGGAGACCGAGCAGTCCGTCTCGAAGTCGAGGACGAGCTTGTCGTAGTCCGTAATGATGCCCACCTGGGTGCTGTCGACGCGGTAGGCGAC
>JBFFFX010000275.1:0-3942 GCA_041557775.1 Acidimicrobiia bacterium
CGAACAGGTCGACGAGCCGCTGCAACCGTGGCGGCAGTGTCTGTTCGGTCATGTGGACATCCCTTCGGGCTTCTAAACCCTATGGCGCCAGTGTAAATTGGGGCCGGTCGAACCCCCGAGGAGGCTAGGCATGTCCGCCGTTCCACCAGATCCTTCGCCCCACTTCGCCGGCTACGCCCGTCCAGAGCGGCTCGTCTCGACGGAATGGCTCGCCGACCACCTCGACGCCCCCGGGCTGGTCGTCGTCGAGTCGGATGAGGACGTTCTGCTGTACGAGACCGGCCACATTGCCGGTGCCGTGAAGGTGGATTGGCACACCGATCTGCAGGATCCGCTCGCCCGCGACTACCTCGACGCCGAGCAGTTCGCCGCCCTCATGTCGGAGAAGGGAATCGCCCGCAGCGACACCGTTGTCTTCTACGGCGACAACCACAACTGGTGGGCCGCCTATGCGCTGTGGGTCTTCCGCCTGTTCGGTCACGAGGACGTCCGTCTCCTCGACGGCGGCCGGCAGAAGTGGCTCGCCGAGGGCAGGCCGCTCACGACCGATCCGGTCAGCCGCCCGGAGACGTCGTATCCGGTCGTCACCCGTGACGACGCTCCGATTCGGGCCTTCCGCGACGACGTGATGGCCCACCTGGGCGACGCCGGTCCCTTGATCGACGTGCGGTCGCCGGAGGAGTTCCGCGGCGAGTTGCTGCACATGGCCAACTACCCGCAGGAAGGTGCTCTCCGGGGCGGCCACATCCCGGGCGCGGCCAACGTCCCATGGAAGCGCGCCGCCAACGACGACGGCAGCTTCCGCTCGGTCGAGGACCTGCGGGCGATCTATCACGACGAGGTGGGCCTGGAGACCGGCGACGAGGTCATCGCGTACTGCCGCATCGGCGAGCGCTCGTCGCACACGTGGTTCGTGTTGACCCACCTGCTCGGCTTCGACAACGTTCGCAACTACGACGGCTCCTGGACCGAGTGGGGCAACCTGGTACGGGCTCCCATCGAGCGGTGACGAGGCTCGTCGCGCCGCGCTGATCCCGGCCGGGACTTCCCAGCACGGCTACGCTCGGGCGCGATGGAGCTGCCCCCGGCAACACAGCGCGTCATGGCCGAGGCGGCGCGCCTCGGCCTGAACGTGACCCCCTTCGTCTATCCCGACGGTACGAAGACCTCGGCCGACGCCGCGGCCGCCGTCGGCGCCCCGATCTCGGCCATCGCCAAGTCCATGGCGATGATGGTCGACGAGGATCCCGTGATCGTGCTGATGTCCGGGGATCGTCGTGTCGATGCGGGCAAGCTGGCAGGCGCCCACGGTGGATCAAACGGCAGGCGGGCGACGCTCGACGAGGTGCGCCGCTACACGGGCTTCGCCGCCGGCGGAACCCCGCCCATCGCCCACCCGGCGCCGCTCGTGATCTACGCCGATGTGAGCCTGCAGCGCAACGAACGGGTGTGGGTCGCCGGGGGCACGCCGACCACCGTCTTCGAGATCGAGCTGGGCGAGCTGATGCGCGTGACCGGGGCGACCTGGGTCGACGTCGCGGAGTGAGTCGGGCGGGTCAGTCCCGCAGCGCGACGACGGCATCGGCGGGTACCGAGACCGCGACGCGATCGCCGGTGCGCGCGTCCGTCGGTCCGTCGACGGCGAGGACGACGCCGGCAATGTCGACCTCGGTGCGCCGGCGCCCGGTGCGCAGAGCCGTGGACAGCACCGTCCCCGTTCCCGCACCGGACGGCTCGATTCCCACGGCGTCCCCAGGGATCAGGTACGCCCCGGCCTCCGTGGCTCCGTAGCCCAGTGCCCGGCCCAGCTCCGCACCGGTGAGGATGTTCTCGTGGCCGATGAAGCGGGCGACGAACACGGAGCCCGGATCGGCCCAGAGCACGTCGGGCGTACCCACCGTCACGAGCCGCCCGGTGCGCATGACGGCAATGCGGTCGGCCAGGGCGAACGCCTCGTCCTGGTCGTGGGTGACGTAGAGGACGGTGATGCCGAGCCCGGCGAAGATCTCTCGCATCTCGGCGAGGAGCCGCTCCCGCAGCGTCCGGTCGAGGGAGCCGACGGGCTCGTCGAGCATCAGCAGCTCCGGTGCCGGCGCCAGCGTCCGGGCAAGGGCGACCCGCTGCTGCTCGCCTCCGCTCAGGCCGTCGATCGAGCGATCGCCAAAGCCGCCCAGCCCGACCAGGTCCAGCATCTCGCGCACCCGGGCGCGATGCGCGTCGTCGCTCATGCCCGCCATGCGGAGCCCGAAGCCGACGTTGGCCGCAACAGAACGATGGGGGAACAGGGCGTAGTCCTGGAACATGAGGCCAAAGCCCCGGCGGTGGGGCGCCGTTGCGGTCACGTCCCGGCCGTCCCAGGCGATCGTTCCGTCGTCGGGTTGCTGGAGCCCTGCGACGACCCGCAGCAAGGTCGACTTGCCGCACCCCGACGGCCCGATCACGGCCGTCACCGAGCCCGGCGGCACGTCGAGCGTGAACCCGTCGAGGGCGGCGACGCCGTCGAACCTCACCGTCAGCGCGTCGCAGTGGAGGCTCAGAAGTCACCACCTCCGTCGCGCCGCAATCGCTCGACGGTGAGTACCGCCACTGCGGTCACCGTCATGAGGATCACGCTGAGCGCCATCGCCCGGCCGAAGGTCAGCGCTCCGGGGCGCCCCAGCAGCCGGAAGATGGCGATGGGCAGCGTCGGGGCGTCGGGGCGGGCGATGAACGACGTGGCGCCGAACTCGCCGAGCGAGACGGCGAGGGCAAACCCGCCGCCGACGACGACCGCCCGCGCGACGAGTGGGAGGTCCACCTCCCGCCACGCTTGTGCCGGCGATGCCCCGAGCATCATCGCCGCTTCCCGCAGCCGGCTGCGGACGCGCCGCATCACCGGCACGGCCGTCCGGACGACGAACGGGATGGCGACCAGGGCGTGGGCGATGGGGATGATCCACGGCGAGGTGCGCAGGTCGACGGGTGCGTCGAGGGCGACGAGGAACCCGAAGCCCAGCGTCACGGCCGACGTGCCCAACGGCAGCATCAGCAGCGCATCGAAGGCGCGCGATGCCGCACCGCGCCGGTAGGCGATGACGATCGCGGCGAGTGTCCCTACGATGACGGCGAGCGCCGTGGCCGCCAGCGCAAAGCGCAGCGAGTTGGCGATCGCGGTGGCCGGAGCGACGAACAACCCGCTGTCCGCCACCCGCTCACCCAACCCCGTGTACGCATCGAGTCCGAACCCGTCGCCGGTGCGCAGGGACCGCCACACCAGCACGAGGATCGGGGCGCCGAGCAACACCGCCACCACGGCCAGGTTGGCGGCAAGGATCGCGCGCCGGCGGCCGACGACCCGAAGACGGGGACCAGTGATCCGCACCGCGAGTTGCCGGGCACGTCGCTCCTGATAGCGGGAGTACCACCACAGGATCCCGGCCACGCCGACGAGTTGCAGCAAGGCGAGGGCGGCGGCAACCGGCAGGTTGAGCAGTCCGAGCGCTTGACGCCAGATCTCCACCTCGATCGTGGCGTGCTCGAGGCCGCCCAGGATCAGGATGATGCCGAACGAGGTGAAGGTGAAGAGGAACACGATGGACGCGGCCGAGGCGATTGCCGGGGCGAGCAGCGGCAAGGTGATCTCGCGGAAGGCGCGCCACGGCGAGGCGCCGAGGCTGCGCGCGGCATCCTCGAGCCGCGGATCGAGCTGCTCCCAGTAGGTCCCCACGGTGCGAACGACGACCGCGTAGTTGAAGAACACGTGGGCGAGCACGATCGCGAAGATCGACCGGCTCAGGTCGACGCCGACGACGCCCCGGGGGCCGAGCAGCGCGAGGAACGCCGTTCCGACGACGACGGTAGGCAGCACGAACGGGACGATGGTGAGCGACCTGAGCAGATTGCGTCCGCGGAAGTCGTAGCGCGCCAGGACGTAGGCGCAGGGCAGGCCCGCCACGAGTGTCA
>JBFFFX010000276.1:0-3942 GCA_041557775.1 Acidimicrobiia bacterium
CCAAGAGCACGCTGCGCTCGACGGCTCGGGGACTCCCGTTCACTGCGAAGCTGGAGCGCGCCGCCGGCAGTGGGAGCGGCTCACGCTTGGCCGAGCGTGACGACGATCCCGTCGGCATCGCTGTAGACAACGTCCCCGGGGACGAAGGAGACGCCGCCGAACGAAACCGGGACATCGGCCTCGCCCCGCCCCGTCTTGCCGCTCGTCCGCGGATTGGAACCCAGGGCCTTGATGCCGATGGGCAGCTTGGCCGGCTCGAGCACGTTGCGCACCGCACCGTTGAAGATCACGCCCGCCCAG
Organism: Acidimicrobiia bacterium; assembly: GCA_041557775.1. Lineage (GTDB taxonomy): Bacteria > Actinomycetota > Acidimicrobiia > Spongiisociales > UBA5794 > DATHZQ01. The sequence goes on from JBFFFX010000276.1 coordinate 301, forward strand.
CCGTTTGCGAGGGCCAGCCCGGCGATCATGTCCCCGCAGAGTGCCGTGTGCAGCGAACCTCCGCCGTCGACGACCAGCACCGCCCCCTCGCCCGGTCCCGAGAGGAGCCGCTTCAGCAACGCGTTGTCCTCGAAACACCGCACCGTGCGTACCGGACCGGCGAAGCGCTCGTGTCCTCCGAACTGGCGAAACTGGAGATCGCAGCTGCGCACCTCCTCACCGTGGGCGACGAGATCGTCGACGAGATCCACGGTCGGCGTGCCGGCGAGGAATCGGTGCAGGCGGTCGTCCACAGATGAGCTCCAGGCGGCGGGTACGCAATCCTATGCGGCATGCGCCCCCGCGACAGACCCGCCCGCCGAGACGGGTGCGGAACAGATCGGCCGACTCCTCGTCCCATCGGGACCAACGAAGGCGGGCGAGGCGCGCTGGTCGCCTCCGCCGCTGCGGTCAGGTCGACTGCCTCGTCACCCGGTCAGGCCCGGGGTTCCGCTCGCGGCGGCGGTCTCCTTGGCACAGATCCAGACGATGAAGGAATCCACGTCGCCGGATCCTTCGAGTGCGATGTAGGTGAGCGCCCACTCCAGGATCTCGTCGTCGGAGAAACCGCATGCGCGCAAGCGGTCGCGGGCGTCGTTGGCCAGGAGGTGTGCGCCCTCGATCTGCGCGAGCGATGGGTGCAGCTCCGGAACCCCCACGTCATGTGGGTGCGCAGGTCGGGCCGTCATTCGCTCCTCCTTCCTCCGGGATCACTATCCGGGATACCCAGGTATGGCTGCTAGGTGCGAAGGACCCATTCCGGCCCGATCTCGAGCCTCTCGTCGGCGCGCCCCGACCCACGCTGGCACAGCCTCAGGGCAGCGGCACCGGGATGTCGACCCGGACCTCGGTGCCGGTCCAGGCGTCGACGGCGATCTTCAACGTCGCTGCGTCGTCCTGCTCCGCGCGGATGCCCCGCGCCCAGGTGAGGTTGGTGAAGCCCTGTCGCGGCTGGGGATCGAGGGAGCTCCCGACGGGAACATACTCACCGACCGTCGTACCGTCGTCGCGGTACAGCCGGATCTCGATATCGGTGAGTCCGTAGGGAGCACCGCTCAGCCTCCACCTGACCTGCCCGAAGAAGTTCCCAAGCGCGATGTGGGTGAGAGAAAGACTCGCACCCTCGCCGAGGTCGATCACGACCGGGGTCGGCAGCGGATTCCCGAGGCCGGGCCACGGGAACTCGACCGCGGTCGCCACCTGGCGGCCCTCCCAACGCTCGACGAGCATGAGCGATTCGATCTCCCCTTCGACGGTGGGGAACTCGGCGGCGAAGACGCTCGGCCGGCGTGCATCGAACACGATGCGCCGCGACAGCACCGCATCTCCCGCCGTGCGCAGTTCCCAGACGCCGCCCAGCGGCCGCGCGACGTCCCCGACGACGGCGTCGCGGGCGACGACCATCGTGAAGGGAACGAGGAGACGATCGTCCTCTCGCTGTGGCTCCTCCGGACGCACCGCGACGAGATCGTCGATGGCGGTGTAGCCGGCAGGAAACGCGGGCCGAGACTCCACGGCTGCCACGGTGGTCGGGGCCGCCGTGGTCGGAGCCGCCGCGACCGGTTCCGCCCCCTCGCCGCGACCCAGCGCGAGGACGACGGCGGCGGTCGCCGCGGCGGCGAGAACGAAGGCGGCGAGAGTCGCCCCCCAGCCTCGGCTCCGCGGCCGTTCGTCGCGCTCGGGCTCGAGGGGCGAGCGCAGGATGTCGGCGAGGTCGTACGAGGGATCCGTCATCGGTCGGGTCCGAGCACGAGGACCTGCTCGTCCAGCGGGCGCCAGACGGGGTATGCCTGCATCAGCTCCACCTCAGCGGGCGCATCGTCGCCCTCCCAGGTCAGCTGCACGTTGGAGGACGAGCCGAAGCGCGAGCCGATCCTCCATCGGGGGTCGGTGACACGGAATGCCGCCAGCGTCGTGTGACTCCATGGATCGTCGGGACGGCGAGTCGCCAACTGGACGATGGTCGAGTTGGTCTGCTCGAGCACGGTCTCGATCGCCAGCGTGGCTCCGTCCGAGAACCGCGCCGACGCACCCCGGGCTACCGGCAGCGTCACGCTGCTGGCGACGGGAACCGCAAGACGCCAGCCGACCACGTGAACCGCCGAGACATCGTCGGTATCGAGGTCGGCAGGGACCTCCCAGCGGGCGACGTGGGTTCCGAGCGGGGTGGTCGCTTCATACACCTGGCCGGAGGCGGTCCGCAGCTCCCAGTGCTCGGGAAGCACCGGAAGCTCGTCTCCCCTCTCTCCACCGTCCGTCCAGTGCAGCGGCAACAGCTCGAACTCGAGCTCCGCCTCGCCGTCACCGACGACCAAGGCCTCCACGCGAACGATCGTCGACCGGAACTGGGCGCCGCCATCGAACCACGGCGCTTGGGTCGTCGTCGGAGCAGGGGACGCGGTCGTGGGCGTCTCGAGGATCTCGCCGTTGCGCGGCTCGGCGCCGACGAACGCCGCCCCCACCAGCCCGCCGACGACGGCCCCGGAGGCGAGCGCAATCGCGATCTTCCTTCCCGCAGGCATCCCGAGATCCTACGGGGTGCCAGTCGTGCGACGATCGGCGTCAACCGGCTCCCGGGCCGGGCACGGCGCCGGGGTCGCGGCTGCGCGCGGCAGTCGCCGCCGGAACCGGATCCGACTGCGAAACCGGGCCCGACTGCGGCGACCCGCGACGGGCAGCCCGGACGCCCACACCGAGCGCGCCGCCGAGCAGCACGAGGATCGCCCCCACCGGCACCCAATCGCCCCATCGCACATACAGGGTGGAGCCGCGCACGATCGGGACCGTCACCTCCCACGTCGTTTCGGGCCCCTCCTCCAGCCACAACAGCCGATTGCCGGCGGGATCGAACGCCGCCGTCACTCCGCTGACCGATGCGTGGACCACGGTGCGTCCACTCTCCACGGCCCGGAGCGCCGCGAGAGCGGCGTGTTGCGGCTGGGCCCAGGTCCCCTGGAACGTGGTCGTCGCAGTCTGGAGGACGATCACGTCGGTGTCGCGCTCCGCCAGCAACCTGGCGAGATCCGGAAACGCGGATTCGAAACACACCAGAGGGCCGACGGCATGGCCCGCCACATCCATCACCACGAGGTCGGTGCCGGGCCGCCGATCCTCCGCCGCAGCGTCGGACACGGATGCGATCCAGCCGAGGAGAGCGCGCAGCGGGATGTACTCGCCAAACGGCACGAGCCGCATCTTGTCGTAGCGCGCTTCGACGCCGTCCGCACCGACGAGGATCGCCGCCTTGGCGATGCCGGCACCATCGTGGCGCGGCGCATCGACGTTCACGAGCAGCGGCGACCCCACCCGCCTGGCGAGGTCGGCGAGACGGTCGGCGTGCTCCGGACTGCCGTCGAGGTCGAAGGGGACGCTGCTCTCTGCCCACACGACGAGATCGAGACTGCGGCCGGCGAGCTGTGCGGTGAGGCGCTCACCGGCGTCGAATCGCGCGTGTGGATCGTGAACCACGCCGGGCTGGACGCCGGCGACAACCATCGTGTCGACGACTTCTCCTTGCCCGCCGGCAGCCCCGATGCCGGCCAGCATCGCCACAGCGGCGACAAACGCGGCCACTGCGGTGCGCCGGGTACCTCTCCCGCCCCG